>CALXSA010000021.1 GCA_944390995.1 uncultured Clostridia bacterium | reverse complement strand
CTGTTAAATAGTACTCTCCTTGCGCATTGTTTGGCTCAATTTTATCTAGTGCCAATAACAACTCCTCTATATCAAAACAATATATTCCTGCATTAATTTCTTTTATTTCCTTTTGTTCTTCTGTTGTATCCTTTTCCTCAACTATAGCCTCTATATTTCCGCCTTCATCTCTTACAATTCTACCATATCCAGTTGGGTTGTCATAAATTGCTGTCAAAAGTGTTGCATATTCTTTGTTTTCAATGCTTTTTTCTAATAATTTATTTAAAGTTTCTGGTCTAATTAATGGCACATCACCATTTAGCACCAATATTTTTCCTTTCTTTCCCTTTAAAAACTCCTTAGCTTGAATTACAGCATGACCAGTTCCTAGCATTTCTTCTTGGAAAGCATATTTTACACTATCTCCTAAAACTGCCATGACTTCTTCTTTCATATATCCAACCACGGCAACAATTTCGTGAACTCCCGCCTTTTGTGCATTTTCCACTGCTCTTTTTACAATTTCTTTACCATAAATTTTTTGTACTAATTTTGATTTTTTCGATTTCATTCTAGTTCCTTTTCCTGCTGCCATTACTATTGCCATTATATTATTTTCCATATAACTCACTACTCCTTTTTTGTGATTTTACTAATATTTTATGCTTTCCTCTTTTAAATGCCTCTATTTTATCACATTATTATTTTTTTGGCAAGCAGACAATTTTTTGCTAGATAACGAAATTTTTTTTCTATTTAGTCATAACTTTGAAATAACTTAATATACATTAAATAAAGTTTAGTACAAACATTTTTAAGGGGGTTATTTGATTAATGGAAGAAAATTTAAAATTATATCAGGATATAGCGAACCGTACTCAAGGCGACATCTACGTTGGCGTAGTAGGACCTGTAAGAACTGGAAAATCTACTTTTATTAAAAGATTTATGGACTTACTTGTTATTCCAAATATTGAAAACGAATACAAGAAAGAGCGCGCTCGTGACGAGCTTCCTCAAAGCGCTGGTGGTAGAACTATAATGACTACTGAGCCAAAGTTTGTTCCTAACGAAGCTGTAGAAATTACTATTGGTGATAATTTAAAATTAAAAACTCGCTTGGTTGATTGTGTTGGCTACCTGGTAAACAACGCTATTGGTTATCTAGAAGATGACATGCCTAGAATGGTTAAAACTCCTTGGTTCGACGAAGAAATACCTTTTGAGCAAGCTGCGGAAATAGGCACAAAAAAGGTTATTGAGGAACACTCAACAATTGGCATTTTAGTAACAACTGACGGAAGTATAACAGATATTCTTAGAGAGGACTATGTTTCAGCTGAGGAAAGAGTTGTAAAAGAACTAAAAGAATTACATAAGCCATTTGTTATTGTTTTAAATTCCGACGACCCATTTTCTGATTACACAAAAGAGCTAGCAAAGGAATTAGAGGAAAAATACCAGACCTCTGTTATTCCAACTGATTGTTCAAGGCTAGACATGGAGGATATTAACGACATATTCGGTAGAATTCTATACGAATTCCCTATCGAGAAAATGAACATTAATTTTCCAAAATGGGTTGATGGTTTGGCAGATTCTCACTGGTTAAAAGAAGAATTGTACAATGAAATAAAAGAAGCATTTTCTAATGTAAGTATTTTAAAACAGGTAGATACTGGAATTGCCAAGTTGCAAAGCACTCAAGTAATAAATAAAACTGTTGTAAATGAAATTAGGCTTGGTGAAGGCACAGTTAATGTATCAATCAACTTATATGATGAACTATTCTATAAAGTCCTAACCGAAATATCTGGAGTTGAAATAAATAATGAGGGAGATTTATTCTCTACAATAACCACACTTGCTGAAACCAAAAAAGAGTACGACAAAATTGCGAACGCATTAGAAGAAGTAAAAGCTACAGGATATGGAATTGTTACACCTTCAATTGATGAGCTAATACTTGACGAGCCAGAAATAATTAAACAAGGAACTAGGTTTGGAGTAAAACTAAGAGCCCGCGCACCAAGCATACACCTCATAAAAGCGGAAATAGAGACTGAAGTTTCTCCTATAGTTGGCAGCGAAAAGCAGTCTGAAGAATTGGTAAATTATCTACTTTCTAACTTTGAAGACGACCCAACAAAAATATGGGAATCAAACATCTTCGGAAGAAGCTTACACGAACTTGTTAATGAAGGCTTGCAAACGAAACTTGCAAAAATGCCTATAGACGCACAGGCCAAACTTCAAGAAACGCTAGAACGTATTGTAAACGAAGGCAGCGGTGGACTAATTTGCATCATTCTTTAAAAGCCTGAAGAAAAAACTAAGAACAAAGCGACCTTGGTCGCTCTTTGTTCGTGCCGATTTGAGTTTCCGACTAAAAGGAGGAAATCTCAAAGGCGATGGCGATTGTAGCCCTTTTAAAATTATAGGAAATGCAATTTCCTATAATTTTAAAAAGAAGTGTCCAAAACTTGCAAAAGTTGCAAGTTTTGGACACTTTTTCATTCTAAGACCTGTCCCTAAAACGAAATTTTTTTTCGCTGTGAGACCTGTCCCCAAAACGAAATTAGTCTATTCTTTTATATGAGAAAGTATAAATGCCTTCTACTCCCCATAATGCTCCTTGAGATGCTTTTGTTGTTTCTAGTTTTAATGTTATTTGGTTGTCGCCTAGTGTAATTGTTCCGTTTCCGCTTGTTCCCCAATTGTCTGTGTAAGTAAATGTTCCTACATTTTCATCTATGTTTACTACCATATCGTCTATTTTTCCTTCTCTCTGGGTTGGAGCTGGACTTGTTAATGTAAAGTCAAATCTTATTTGTCCATTTCTATAGTATTCAACATCCAATTCTGCTACATCATTATTAATTTCAGATTCCATTTGTCTTTGAAATTCTTGGTCTGTTATAAGGTTGTCCTCTCTTTGGTCTAATATCTCGTCTATTCTTTCTGCATTTCTATATGTTTCCTCGCTTACAAACCAATCTCCTACATAATTTTGAAGTTGAACACTAGTGTTATTGTTGTCAGTGCTGTTTGTATTAATTTGGTTTCCTGATGGGTCTGTGATTATTAAATTTCCTGATTGCTCATTCTGTGCCTCTGGTTTTGTTATTTCCAAGTTTTCTGTTGTCTCATTTGTCGCTAATTGGTTTTCATCGGCTCCTTCTCTTGTGTCTGCTTTCCAAACTGCATATCCGATTATTCCCACAACAGCTATAATTACTAATACAAATATTATAATGTTACTCGCTTTCATAAATTTCCTCCTTTTTATATATTTTTTCATCTTTAAGATGTTCCTTGCTTCTTAGTATAACATAAATTTTAAATATTTAATACATTTTTATACATATTTTTTTCTTTTTAGGAAAAAATATGTACTAATCACATTTAATTTTAATTAGTAAGTAGCTCCACGTGGGACACATATTTTTTAGTTAAAGAAAATAAGATTTTCTTTAACTAAAAAATGGCTACAATCGCCTTTGCCTTTGAGATTTCCGACTTATAGTCGGAAACTCAAATCGGCATGAACAAATGGCGACTTCGTCGATTTGTTCCCGCGAAAACATGGAGCGGACAAAATATGTGTACCAGCAAGATGGAGCGGACTTTTAATTCTATATCTATTATTTATATAATTTAAAATTTATGTTTGAAAGGGTTGTTATTGATGAAATTCGCTGATACTTTTAAGAAAATATTTTTTCCTTTGGAAGATTCTCAGGCACACTTTGAGCTTCCTGCTGTTTCTTCTTCTGATAGCATAAACGAGGCCGAAATTGAAGAATTTTCTGAGGTTAAAGATATTTTTCCTAGTATAGATGTAAATATTGAATATATTCGAGTTAAATACAATTTGCTAATTAATAGTGACATTTGCTTAAGAGAGTTCACTTTGAGTGCCAGAAATAAGCAGTACAGAGCTTTTCTACTTTTTATAGATGGAATGGTTGATACTGACTTGGTGAATAACTATGTTTTAAAGCCCCTGATGCTTAAGAATACTGCGAATTCCTTTGAAGGTAGCCAAAACCAAATTATTTCAGAGGCGGTTACTAATAATATTACTGTAAGAAAAGTCAAAAAATTTAATATTAAGGAATATATTTTAAATTGTTTGCTTCCTCAAAATAATATAAAAGAGGTAAGTACTTTTGAGGATATTTTCTCTAGTGTAAACATTGGAAATTGTGCACTTTTTATAGATACATTAAATATTGCATTTGATATTGACGTTAAGGGTTTTAAAACAAGAAGTGTTTCTAAACCAGAAAATGAGGTGGTAATTCGCGGACCTCAAGAGGCTTTTATCGAGAGCATACGTGTTAATACCTCTCTAATTAGGCGAATTATTAACAACGAGAATTTAATAATAGAAAATTTGAAGGTTGGAAAAATTAGCAAAACGGTTTGTGCATTGTGCTACATGAAAAATATTGCCAATGACGATTTAGTCGCCGAGGCAAAGTATAGGTTAAATAATATAAATATTGATTATTTGGTCTCGTCTGGTCAACTTGAGCATTTACTAGAGGATAATGGAAAATATAGCTTGCCACAGATTATAGCGACTGAAAGGCCTGATAAAGCATCATCTCATTTGCTTGAGGGACGTGTTGTAGTACTTGTAAATGGAAGTCCTTACGCTCTAATAGTTCCTGCAACGTTCCCAGACTTTTTGGAGTCGCCTGAGGATAACAATTTAAAATTCCAATTTGCAAATTTATTAAAAATTATAAGAATTGCAGCATTTCTAATAACTTTGCTATTGCCCGGAATTTATGTTGCTATAACCAGTTTTCATCAGGAATTCATTCCAACTGAACTGCTCTTTGCAATCGTTGCCTCCCGCTCGAGCGTGCCATTCTCAATTATTTTTGAAATAATTATAATGGAGCTTTCGTTTGAATTAATACGAGAGGCTGGAATACGTGTACCTACTCCAGTGGGGCCAACTATTGGAATTATCCGGCGCCCTGATTATAGGTCAGGCTGCTGTAGATGCAGGTATTGTTAGCCCTATATTAATTATTATTGTAGCCATAACAGGCATAACTTCTTTTGCTATTCCAGATTACTATCTAGCATTCCATTGCAGGGTCGCAAGGTTTGCATACATCATACTCGGGTATTTGGCTGGTTTTTTAGGAATTGCATTTGGTGCAATTATTCATCTTTTTATTGCTACTAAAATTCAATCTTTTGGGGTCTCATATTTGGACCCATACATTCCTACAAAAGGAAACGTCTTTCATGGTTTTTTTAACTCTCCAATGTGGAAGAAAGAAAAAAGGCCAGATTTCCTTGATACCAAAAGAGAGGACAAGCAAGAGCATATTAGCATGAAATGGAAATATCCAAATGGATAAATTATTACAATTTTTAAATGATTGGAGGTTATTATGAACTACACAAAACTTGGTAACTTTGAAGCAGTTTGCTTACTTACAGTTCTTTTCATAAATCATATTGTGCTAAATTTGCCCCAAATGATTTTAGACAATTCTGGCACAGCTTCTGTTTTAAATGTTGTATATATTATAGCTCTTGCACTAATTTTCGTAGTAATAATTTTAAAATTGCTTAAAAATTTCCTTGGTTTGGACATTATAGATATTTCGGAATATCTGGGCGGTAAATTTCTCAAAGTTGCTGTAGGCATATTATGCATAATATATTTGATTATGGAGGCTGCATTCTTGACTAGGATGTTCTCAAAAAACCTATTGCTGGTATATTTTCAGAATTACCCAGTTACATTTATTATCTTTCTTTTCCTATTTGTCGCAGTGGTTGCAAACATTTTTGGAAGAAAGTCAATTATAAAGTCTAATACAATAATTGTGCCTATTGCTTTATTAAGTATTTTCATAACCTCAATATTTGTAATAGATTTACTGAAATTTGAACGTTCACTACCTATATTTGGAAATGGAGCAAGTCAAATTTTTCTATCTGGAGCTAGCAATTTATTTGCCTTCAATGGTTTGTTTTTCTTGTTTTTCATTTCTCCAATGCTTGAAAAGAAAGAAAACATCGGCAAGGTTGCTTTTTCTTCAATTATAATATCTGGGATATTGCTTCTTCTATCTATCATAACTCTAGTTTTTGCGTTTTCAGATATTTATACAACAATAAGAATTTCGCCTATCTATTATATTATTGTAAATAGTAGGCTCGGCGCTTTTCTGGAAAGGCCAGAAATAATATTCATTTTCACATGGATTCTAGCACTTATGTCTTTTCTAAGCATTGCAGTTATGTACATTCTTGATATATTCAGAAAAATAACTAACTCTAAAGAGCATAGAGGACTAGCTGCTTGTGCGTGCGCAATTATATTTATTGTTGCAATATGGATAAATGACGTATTCACACTAGAAAAAATAGCAAATGCATTTTACAAATATGGCGCTCTGGTGCTGATTTTCGGAGTATTTACTGTTATATTGATTGGCGCAAATATAAAAAAGAAACTAAAAAAAGGTGATTAAAAGGTTTATAGGTATCCTTATTCTTAAAAACCTAAATATACAATATAAGGAATGGTCGTATGAATAATAAAGCACGTAAATTCTTTGCAATACTTCTTATTGTGCTCCTTCTTATTATTTCTAGTGCAAACTACTACGGGATAAAAGGCATCGACAATTTGGCATATGTTGTAGCCATTGGCTTAGACGTTGGTAAAAATGATGCTCTAAATTTGAGTTTGCAGATTTCGATGCCAACAATTTCTGAAGGAGGCTCGAGCAGCTCTCAGTCCAGTTCCGTTGTTGTAGACTCAATAGAATGTTCTTCAATAACAAGTGGTATTTCTTTATTTAACAGTTTTCTTGGAAAAGAGGTCACACTTTCACATTGTAAGGTTCTAGTAATCTCGGAAGAACTAGCAAAAAAAGGTGTTAGCGAATATCTCTACACATTATCTAATAATATTGAATTTCGTACAGATTCAAACATTATCATAAGTAAGTGTGATGCCAAAACATTTTTGGAATACTCTACTCCTTTATTAGACAAAATATCAGCAAGATATTATGACATTGCTCCAAGTTCAAGCGAGTATACAGGTTACACCGAAAGTATAACCTGCAATGAATTTCTTACTGCAATTAACGATAAATATTCTGAGCCATCTGCAATTCTCGGTTCTATTAATATTAGTACTACTCAAAAGCCTTCAAATAACTCATCATACGCTGCTGGAGAAACTCCAATATCTGGTGACGAGCCAAGCGTGGAAACCATGGGACTTGCTGTGTTTAATAGTGACAAATTAGTTGGTGAGTTAAATGGTTTGGAATCAATTTGCCATTTAATTATTTCAAATAAATTGAAAAATGCGCAAATTAGAATTCCTAGCCCTATTGATGGACTTGACTATATTGATTTATATATAGAGCTTGAAAAAAATACAAAAAACTCAGTTCTTTTGGTGAATGGTTCTCCATATATCACTTCAAACATATGTATAAACGGGAAAATGCAATCTATGAATGATAATATAGAATTAAATGATGAGAATGTTATTGCTCAAATTGAACAATATGCTAAAAGTTATGTAGAGCAAAACATGTATAATTACTTATACAAAACATCTAAAGAACTTCATGCTGATATAGATAATTTTGGTTTGTACGCTTTAAAGTATTTTTATAATACATCTGAATGGGGACAATACAATTGGCCGGCCCGCTACAAAGATGCATCTTTTGAGATAAATGTGGACTTCAATTTGCGCTCAAGCTATCTTTTAGTGAGCACTTAACAAAAATAATAGAACTATTTAGTTTTTCTTATTTTGGCAAAAAAATTAGAGCTCAAATTGCTCGACTGGAGGTTTTTATGCGGAATTATAATTATTATTGCTTCGATTTATACTTGTTTAGAAACAGCAATTGCAGGTTACTTTGAATATACCGACAATAACAAATTTGTTGGTGTTCTCCTTTATGTTCTGGCTGTGTTTTGCCTAGTAGCATCAATTATTGCAAGTTAGAGTATTGCAATTCACAGCGAAATTAGCTCCAGCTTAGTCACAATGTATATTATGAAAATATTTGCAGTGACGCGCAGCGACCAAACGTGCCATGAAATGGCGAGTGCGAATTCGAGAAACCTAGCACAATTTAATGGAAATATTCCTACGTGGCGCTAGCCACTTCAATCAAAATATTTTCATTAAATTCGTGCTTAGATGGTTTCGAACGGTAAGTCACAAAAATATTTGAAGAATATACATTGTGACTAAGTAAAAATCATTTTCGCTGTGAATTGCAACCATGAGACCTGTCCCCAAAACGAAATTTTTTTCGTCATGAGACCTGTCCCCAAAACGAAATTTTTTTCGTTGTGAGACCTGTCCCTAAAACGAAATTTTTTCGAAGTCAATCTGTCTTGTTGCCTTGTCTGCCCTAATAACTCTAATTCTAATCTTGTCGCCAATATGATACATTGTTTTGGTTTTTTCGCCAAGCAATGTTTTTCTGTCTTCATCATATACGAAATACTCGTCGCCAAGCTTGTCAAACCTAATCATTCCTTCTACAGTGTTTTCTAATTCTACGAAAACGCCAAAAGAAGTAATGCTTGAAATAATGCCGTCGTATTCTTCTCCTATGTGGTTTTCCATGTATTCCGCCATTTTTATGTCTACACTTTCTCTTTCTACTTTTTGCGCTATTTTTTCTCTTTCTGAAGAAGTTTCAGCATATCTTGTTGCCTGAGCACTATATTTTTCAATCTGTTTTTCTGATAGATTATAGCCATTTTCAATATACTTCGTTATTATCCTGTGTATAAACAAATCTGGATAACGCCTAATTGGTGAGGTGAAATGGCAGTAGTACTTACTTGCTATTCCAAAATGCCCTTTGTTTTCGCTCTCGTATCTAGCAACTTTTAAAGTTCTTAAAACAAGGTTTGAAACAACTCTTTCTTCAGGCTTTCCTTTTACTTCTTCCAAAACTTTTGCAAATGCTGTAGGATGTACTTCCTCTTTTGTGCATTTTACTCTATATCCGAGATTAAACAAGAATTTGTTAAGTTCTGTAACCTTTTCCATGTCTGGTGCTTCGTGGACCCTATAAATAAATGGAGCATCAAGCCAGAAAAATTTTTCTGCAACTGTTTCATTTGCAGTTAGCATAAATTGCTCTATTATTTCATTTGCAAAGTATAGCTCATATTTTTTTATATCCACTGCATATCCATTCTTGTCTAGCACCACTTTAGTCTCTGGAATATCCAAATTCAAGCTTCCATCCTTTGCCCTTCTGTCTTTTAGAATTTTCGCCAATTCTTCCATCAATTTAAAATGCCCTACATATTTTTCATATCTTTTCAAAACATTTTTATCAGAGCCATCTAGTATCTTCTGCACATCTGTATATGACATTCTCTCTGTTACATTTATAATGCTTTTAAAAATGTCGGCAGAAACCACTTTTCCGTCGCGGTTAATCTCCATAACACATGAAATTGCAAATCTATCCTCTCCAGCGTTCAAACTACAAATTCCATTTGAAAGCTCTACTGGAAGCATTGGAATTACCCTATCTAGCATATAGACACTAGTACCTCTTAAAATTGCCTCCTTATCAAGGAAAGACCCCTCTTTCACATAATTGCTAACATCTGCTATATGCACTCCTAATACATAGTTTCCACTTTCTAATTTCTTCACATTAACAGCATCGTCCAAGTCTTTCGCATCCTCACCATCAATTGTGAAAATTTCTTCGCTGCGTAAGTCTCTCCTTGTTAAGTCACTTCCCGGATAGCTGTCACTAGCTATTTTCGAAGCATCATCTGCAAATTGTGTGTTTTCGTTGTTTTTCGGTTTCAAGCTCCTGCTAACCTTTTTCGCCTCTTTAATAGCCGCTTCCGGAAACTCATATGGCAAATCATATTCCTTAATTAAGCTAAGCATGTCCACTCCGGCTTGGTCAATATGTCCAATAATTTCAACAATCTTGCCTTCTGCACTTTTATCAGCCTTAGGTAATTTAGTAATTTCCACTACAACTTTTTGCTCATTCTTTGCCTTCATACTATCTTTTTTCGAAATAAATATATCTGTGCCAAGCTTTTTGTCGTCAGGCACAACAAAGCCAAAATTCCTGCTTTTTTTATAAGTTCCAACTACAGTATTTTTCTCTAATTCAAAAATTTTGCTATCTTCTTTTACTTTTGTTTTGCTTTTATTGCTCTGCATAGCTTTACTAATCTTTCTCATCTCTTTTTTGCCTAATTTTCTGTTCAAAATAAACCTTCCTTTCCGTTCTAATTGAGTTATATTGTATTTTTAATATCACGAAAAAAACATATATAACTTAATTGCTATATATGTTTTTCTTTTTATATTATCTAATAATTTACATTACAAACAATATTGATAGCGCTATTGCAAGAACACCAAATATTACGCCAGTTGCTATAGTATATCTTTTTAATTTTCCTTCTCTCGTTCTACCCTTATTGCTCTCATAGAAATTGTTAGCTGCCGCTCCTGTAATTGTTTGTGATGCTCCGTTTGTATCTCTTGCTTGTATTGTTGCAAGTACTATTAATGCGATACAGTCCAAAACATATATAACTAAAACTATGTTCCTTATTATTTCTATCATTCTAACTCAATTCCTTCCTATTTATTAGTTTTCTCATTTCGTAACATTTATTATTGTACCACATCTACTTGCTCATTTCAAGTCTTTTTACTAAGTTTTTTCACAACTTTTTTTATAAAATATTTTTGACAAATTCGTAAAATTTCCTTGACACTTTAAAAAATATTTTTCACATTAAGCTTTGTTTTGTCCTGTATGTGCTCCAGTATAAACACACACTTGTCCAATTCTGGCACAACCTCGTCATACTTTCCAATCTCACTAAAGCCCTTCATAGCCCATATTTGTGTCTCGACTTTTTCTAGCTCGTCATGCTCAATATAATACGCAAGTTTTTCTTGATACTCATTCCACTTATTTTCTATATTTATTATTTCCCCCAATATAACTTCTCCATCAATTTCCTGATTGTCTTTTTCTGCTAGTACTTTTTCTTTTAAGACATCGAGCCTCTCACTAATTCCTGCCGTGCACTCTTTTGTGTACTTTTGAGTTACAATATTGGTAACTACTATTAAAATTATAATTAGTATACAAACGACCATTTCCTTTTTCATAAAATTATTCTTTCCTTTCTGGCCTTAACCAAAACCATACGCATTTATTCAAATGTTTGCGAAATATATCACGAACCCTTTTCCTACTTCTTCTTCATCTTCTCCTGACAGAAGAAATTGCCTTTTCCATCAATTGTTACCAGCAATGCTTCTTCTGGTTTTATTCCAAATTTTTCTACTTGTTTCTTTAACCAGTCATAATCTTTTTTCAGAATCTTTAAATTTTCATGCATTACTTTGCCATCTATCACTAGGTCGTAGGCTAAACCTTCATATTCTGTCTGTAAACTCAAATCTCCTACTGTAGGCGTTTTCTTTTCTGGCTTTTGTATTACAGTTATCTGTCCACTTGTCTCCAAAATTGCATATTCCACATCTCCAATATTTACCACATTGCTTCCTCTAAGCCTTTCCTCAAGCTCGTTTATAGTAAATCGTTCCTTTCTTAGCATTTTTTCGTCAATTCTACCTCTATATATTAAGATTGATGGCTTGCCACACAAAATTTCTCTTGCTCTAATGCTTTTCATATTAAACATCGAAATAATTAAGTGCATTACAAGTAGAGCTAGAATCGGAATTATTCCATTTGATATTGGAATTCCAGCATCTGCCATAGGTGTTGACGCCAAATCTGCAATCATAATAGATATTGCAAGCTCAAACGGCTGCAATTGTCCTATTTCTCTTTTACCCATTAATCTCATTACTATCAATACAATTATGTATAACACTATTGACCTAAGAAAAATTACTAACATTAAATTTTCTTCCTTACCTAATTTATTTAGATTTTTTAGGTTCTATCTATAAACCTGCCTAATTTTATCTAATAATATTTTTCGCAAAATAAATTAAATTATTCAAAATTTTTTGTATAAAATAATTTTTTTTGTGAATACTATTAGTAATATCAAAGATTATTTTTAGCTTTTTGTTTTTTCACTTTTTTATAAATTTTGTTTTTGTTTTTGCGTTTTTGCTTTGTGTTTTTAAATAAATATATATAAGAAATTTTCTTATCTCTTTTCTCCTAGAAATAATCTTTGATATTACTATTAATTAAAATATTTACTTTATAATCTGTTTAATAAAATTTTTAGTAAAAATTTTATTGGGGCAAAATTGCTTAGAACTTAGCAATTAATTAGCTCGAATGGAGGTTATTATGGAAAATAATCAGGTACAATCAAAAAACAACACTTCTACAGTATGGCAGGTTGTAGGAAGATTAATTACAGCTGCAATAGTTCTTGGAATTACTGCATTTTTCACTCCAGGTTTTAGCATAAATAGTTTTTGGGCTCTAGCTGCTGCTGCAATAGTTCTTACAGTTATAGATTATTTAATAACAAAATTTACAGGTTTACATGCAAGTAGTTTTGGTAAAGGTTTTGTAGGTTTTGTTTTAGCCACAGTAGTACTATATGTTACTCAATACTTTGTTGCAGGATACACAATTTCATGGATTGCAGCCATAGTAGGCGCATTAGTTTACGGTGTTGTTGATTACTTCCTACCCGGAGAACAATAGAATGCAAAAAGCTTGGACGATGGGGACACTCCTCCCCGTCCAAGCTTTTTTAGTATGTTTTTCATTAATATTTTAAAGCAAGGTATATGTATATTTTGAGACATTTTGAAGTACCGCGCAGCGACCAAACGAGCATTGAAAATGCGAGTGCGATTTCGAGAAACCTAGCACATAATTTGCGTAACTTTATTATTGCTCTTATTCAGCTGATGGCTACTATTAGAGCTTTTGGTTATATTAATTTTGTGCTTAGATGGTTTCGAACGGTAAGGTACGAAAAATTCGAAAAATATACATATTACCTTGCTTTAAATATTGTCTTGTGTCAGTTATTCTTCTTCCTCGTCAAACTGGCTATTATACAACTCATAATAGAAGCCTCCTGGTCCTATTGCAAGAAGTTCTTCATGAGTTCCCTGCTCTACAATATCGCCCTTATTCATAACTAAGATTAAATCTGCATTCTTTATTGTAGACAATCTATGTGCAATTATGAAACTGGTTCTACCTTTCATTAAGTTATCCATAGCTTGTTGAATTAAAATTTCTGTTCTTGTATCAATTGAGCTAGTTGCCTCATCCAATATTAATATTTTAGGGTCTGCCAATATAACTCTTGCTATTGTAAATAGCTGTTTTTGACCTGCTGAAATATTGGTTGATTCTTCGTTTATTACAGAATTATATCCTTTTGGCAGTGTTTTTATAAAGTGGTGTACATGTGCTGCTTTTGCTGCTTGTATAACTTCATCATCTGTAGCATCTTCTTTTCCGTATTTTATGTTGTCTTTAACAGTTCCTCCAAATAGCCATGTATCTTGGAGTACCATTCCAAACATTTTACGAAGCTCTCCTCTTTCAAAGTCTTTTACGTTATGGCCATCTACTAAAATTGCTCCGTCTGTTACATCATAAAATCTCATAAGAAGTTTTACCATAGTTGTTTTTCCTGCTCCTGTTGGCCCAACTATTGCTATTTTCTGACCTTCTTTAACTGTTGCATTGAAGTTGTTTATTATTATTTTGTCTGGGTCATATCCAAATTTTACATTTTTAAATTCTACATTTCCTTTTAGCTTGCTTGTGTCTATCTCACCTTTTGCTGTGTCTACTTCCTCTGGTTCTTCTAGGAATTCAAAAACTCTTTCAGCCGCAGCAACCATTGCTTGTAGCATGCTTGAAATCTGTGCAATTTGGTTAATTGGCTGTGTAAATTGCTTGTTATATTGTATAAAGCTTTGAATATTACCAACAGTAATTGTTCCGTTAACTGCTAAATATCCACCAGCTACTGCAACTCCAACATATCCAATGTTTGAAATAAAGTTCATTATTGGGTGCATAAGTCCAGATAGAAACTGCGCTCTCCACCCTGACCTATATAGTTCGTGGTTTGCTTCCTCAAATTCCTTTGAAACTTTGCCTTCTGCATTGAAAGCTTTAACAACTGTTAAACCACCATAAATTTCTTCAACTTGACCATTTACGTGTCCTAAATAGTCTTGCTGTCTGTTGAAATATTTTTGTGACTTGCCAACAATTTTCTTTACAATAAATGCTGCAATAGGCAATATGACTAATGAAATAAGTGTCATCTGCCAACTTATTGAAAACATCATAATTAATATTCCTATTATTGTACAAATAGCTGTAATTATCTGTGTAATGCTTTGGTTTAAATTCATACTTAAAGTATCAATATCGTTAGTAATAATTGAAAGCACCTCACCATTGGCTTTTTTGTCAAAATAATTCATTGGAAGTCTATTTATTTTTTTAGCTATATCATTACGTATCCTGTATGTAAGTTTTTGTGCTACACCTGTCATTGTAAAGCCTTGAATGAAGGAGAATATCGCACTTAAAAGATATAGTCCAAGAAGCATAATTGCAATTTGTGCAACCTTCATAAAGTCTATACCACTTCCGCCAGACATTTTGCTAACAATACCATTAAATATCTCTGTTGTAGCATCACCTAATATCTTTGGGCCAACTATAGTGAAAATTGTACTTCCAATTGCAAAAATAAATACTACGATTAACGCTATTTTGTATTTAGATAAATACGAATCTATTAATTTTTTAGTAGTCTTTTTAAAGTCTTTTGCTTTTGCTGTTGTTACTGGGCCACGCATTGGTCCACCCATTGGTCCTGGCATCTATTCTCCTCCTTTTCCATTTAATTCTTCTTCTGACAATTGTGATAATGCAATTTGCCTATATGTTTCGTTATTCTTCATTAGCTCATCATGAGTACCAATTCCTACAATTTTTCCATCTTCTAGAACTACTATTTTATCTGCATTTAAAATGGTACTAATTCTTTGAGCTACAATAATTACTGTTTTATTATCTGTTTTCTCTTTTAAAGCCTCTCTTAAATTACTATCTGTCTTAAAGTCCAATGCAGAAAAGCTATCATCAAATATGAATATCTCTTGGTCTTTTGAAATTGCCCTTGCAATTGATAAACGTTGTTTCTGGCCTCCAGAAACATTGCTTCCCCCTTGAGCGATTGGGTCTTGATATTTCTTTTCTTTTCCCTCAATAAACTCTGTAGCCTGAGCTATTTCTGCTGCTTTAACCATCTGCTCATCAGACATGTTTTCGTCTGCATATTTTATGTTAGACTCAATAGTTCCAGAGAAAAGAACTCCCTTTTGAGGTACAAAGCCAATAATGTCACGTAGGTCCTTTTGAGATACGTCTTTTATATTAACTCCGTCTACTAAAAGTTCTCCACCTGTTACATCATAGAACCTTGGTATTAAATTAACCACTGTAGACTTACCACTACCTGTGCTTCCAATTAAAGCTGTAGTCTGACCTGGCTCTGCTGTAAAATTAATGTCCTCCAAAATCTCAGTATCCGCATCAGGATACCTAAACGATACATTTCTAAATTCTACTAAGCCTTTTTTAGTTTCATCAAACTTCTTTGTAACCTCTTTATCCTTTATACTTGAATCAGTCTCAATAACCTCGTTAATACGTCTAGCTGATACCTCTGCCCTTGGTAGCATAATTGAAATCATAGAAATCATCAAGAATGCCATTACAATTTGCATTGTGTATTGAATAAATGCCATCATGTCTCCAACTTGCATTGTGCCGCTATCAACATTGTGTGCACCTACCCATACGATTAATACAGATATTGAGCTCATTATGAACATTAAAAGTGGCATCATCATAGACATTGTTCTGTTTACAAAGATGTTAGCTTTCATTAAGTTATTATTTGACTCTGCAAACCTGTCTTCTTCTTTCTTCTCTTTGTTAAACGCTCTGATTACTGGTAGTCCTGTAAGTATTTCTCTTGAAACCAAGTTTAATTTGTCTATTAAATCTTGCAATTTTTTAAACTTAGGCATTGACACAGCAAACAATGTTGCAACAACTATTAGAATTGCCACAACCGCAACACCAATTATCCATGCCATTGAGCTATCGCTTGAAGTTAAAACTTTAACAAAACCACCAATACCAATTATTGGAGCATATACAACCACTCTAAATAGCAAGGTAATCAATTGTTGTATTTGTTGTATATCGTTTGTGCTACGAGTTATAAGAGAAGCAGTTGAAAACTCGTTAAGCTCTGCTGTAGAATAGCTTAAAACTTTCTTGAATACCTTATCTCTTAAAGTTTCTCCAAGTTTTGCAGCAACTCTTGATGATAGTAGCATAATTAATACTGCTGAAATCATACTAATTAAAGCAATACCAAGCATTTGAAGTCCAGAAATCAAAATATAGTCATTTTGAATTTTAGCTGTATCTATTTCAAGATTAGAATATAGTTGTTTTACTGAACTTATTGCAGCCTGCTCTTTAACAGACTCAGACATTTGACCTATGTACGCTGTAAACTCAGATAATATTTCTTCTCTATATTCTTCCGAAACTTGTTTTAGTATTTCAATTATACTAACATTATCTGATTCTAGCATCAACTTCTGCTGTTCTCTCACATATTCCACAATGCCATTAACTTCTTCGGGGTCATCCTGCTCTGCTATACTGCTGTTTCTCTCTTTTATCTGTTCTCTAATTTGCGTTGCCGTTTCTTCATTTGAAACAGCCGAATACTCCAAAAGTGGTGTAGATATCAAATTTTCCAAATCATTTAACTGCTCATCAGCTAAATCTTTTACCACATACATCGTATTCGCATCTGGTGAATAATCTTTTCCAAAGAACTCATCAATAACTTTTTCTTGATATGAAGTCATATCATCTTCAATAAGCTCGTAATTGCTTAAGATTTGCTCACTTGTCTCATCATCTGCAAAAAATAGCAGATTGTCCATATCAGCCTTAGATATAACATTTGGAACTGCAATCTCTATACCACCAGATTGAATACCATTGTTTACAATCTTAGAAGTATAATCTGGTAAAGCAAGGTCTGTAGCTGCCTGTATGCATAGCAAAATGATTATAGCTAAAACTGCTACCCATGATTTTTTTAAGTTTTTTAATATCTTAAACATACTTCCTCCTTTTTTTCTTAATACGAGTATATATTATACTTTATAATCTTTCAATTGTCAATTAGTTTGTACCCTAACTTCTGTGAATTTTGTGTGGAAAATTTTGACACAAACCACTTTCTATGCTATATTTTATTGAGTAGAAAAAATTTATAATTTACGAAAGGAAAAACATGCAAAAAATAATTGTACCAGAAAAATTTAATAATAAAAAAGTAAGCGACCTTTTATTTTATCATTTTAATGGTCTAACACGAAACACTTTATACAAAGCCCTTCGCAAAAAAGACATTCGAGTAAATGATATAAAAATAAACGCAGATACTCCTGTAAAGACAGGAGATATAATTACTGTGTATATTACCAACAACTTACTTTTTAATAAAATTAAACTACCTAAAATATATGAAGATGAGAATATTTTAATAATCAATAAACCAGCAGGCATGGAAGTAACTGGCGATAATTCTGTAACTTCTATTTTAGAAAAAGAATATCCTTTTATAGCACCATGTCATAGGCTAGACAGAAATACAACAGGACTAACTCTTTTTGCTAAAAATGATAGTTCTTTACAAATATTGCTTAGTAAATTCAAAAACAAAGAAATAGAAAAGCACTATCTAGCAAAAGTGTATGGCATCCCTACCAAAAATACAGAAACACTTTCTGCCTATCTTTTTAAAGATAATAAAAAATCAATTGTATATATATCAGACACTCCTAAAAAGGGTTATGTGAAAATTGAAACTTCTTACACTCTACTCGAAAAAAATGCTAAAGAAAATTATAGCCTTTTAGACATTGAATTGCATACAGGGAAAACCCATCAAATAAGAGCTCATTTGGCACATATAGGTTACCCAATAATTGGGGACGGAAAATATGGCATAAATGAGATTAACAAAAGATTTGGTTGCAAAACTCAGCAGCTTTGCAGCTATAAATTGGCATTTCGCTTTAAAACAGATGCAAGCAAACTAAACTACCTAAGTGAGAAGGAGTTTACACTTCCTAAAACATAGCAAAATTGTTTCCTTCTTAATGTCTATGAATTACAAGTCAAGCCATAATTAATACGCTACATGTATATGTATTTTGAGAATTTTTGTAGGAGCGCGTAGCGACCAAACGAGCCATGAAATGGCGAGTGCGAATTCGAGAAACCTAGCACAATTTAATGGAAATATTCCTACGTGGCGTTAGCCACCTTAATAAAAATATTTTCATTAAATTCGTGCTTAGATGGTTTCGAACGACAAGCGACAAAAAAATTTAAAAAATACATATACATGTAGCGATAATAAAGATAAAGAATTTATTCATAGACATTAAGAAGGGAGCAATTTTGCTGCCCCCTACTTAATTAACTCTTGGAACTCCTCTGCTGAGATTACCTCTTTTTGCAATAATGCTCCAGCCACTTTATCTAGCTTGTCTCTATTATCTATAATTAGCCTTTGTGCTGCTTCATATGCACTATCTAATAATATTTTAACTTCCGCACCAATTGCATCTCCGAACTTATCTCCAAGTAGTTGCAACTCATATGGGTCATTTTCTGTATTAATCGAAATTGGACCTAATGTCTCACTCATTCCGTACTTTGTTATCATATTTTTTGCTATGTCTGTTGCAACTTCAATGTCGTTGCTTGCACCTGTTGATATATCATTTAACACTATTTTTTCTGCTGCTCTACCACCAAGTAATGCAATTAGTTTTTCTTCCATTTCTGTTTTTGAAATGTAGTACTTGTCTTCATCTGATTTATACATTGTGTATCCACCAGCAAGACCTCTTGGAATAATTGATACTTCTTTTATTCCTTTTTGAGTTTCAAGCTGGCTACTTACTATAGCATGTCCTGCTTCATGATATGCTGTAAGTTTTTTGTCTTTCTCAGACATTACCCTGCTTTGTTTTTCTAGTCCTACTGTAACTTTCTTTACAGCATCCTCGATGTCTTTGTTTGTTATTGCATCATGCTCATTTATTGTAGCAATTATTGCTGCTTCATTTAAGATATTTGCTAAATCAGCTCCTGTAAAGCCTGCTGTGTCTTCTGCAATGCTCTTTAGGTTTACATCATCTGCAAATTTCTTATCTTTTGCATGTATTTTTAGTATTTCTTCTCTACCTTTCATGTCTGGAAGTCCTATTGTTATTCTTCTGTCAAACCTACCCGGTCTAAGTAGTGCTTTGTCAAGCATTTCTGGTCTGTTTGTAGCAGCTAATACTATTACAGTTTCGTCTGTATCAAAACCATCCATTTCTACCAACAATTGGTTTAATGTTTGGTTGTTTTCTGAATCTGCTCCTCCACTTCCATTTCTTCTTGCACCTATTGCATCAATCTCATCAATAAAAACTATACATGGTGAAATCTTTTTTGCTTTTTCAAACAATTTTCTTACTCTTGAAGCTCCAAGTCCTGCAAACATTTCAATGAATTCTGAACCACTCATAGAAATAAATGGTACTTTTGCCTCACCCGCAATCGCCTTTGCAATCAATGTTTTTCCAGTACCAGGTTGTCCACATAGTAGCACTCCTCTTGGAATTTTAGCTCCCATTTCATTAAACCTTTCTGGGTTCTTCAAGAAGTCTACAATTTCAATCATTTCGTGTTTTTCTTCTTCCAAACCAGCCACATCTTTAAATTTAATTTTCGATTTAGTCGTTTCACTGTCGTACACTTTGCCTTTGTCGCCCAAACCTTGCATTTTGAAAAACAATACTATTAATGCTATTAACAACAATGTTGGTAATAGAGAAAACAATGTAGAAGAAATAGTTACAAATACATTTGTTGGATTTTGTATAAGCTCTATGTTATTTCCTTCCTCAACTTTTTGTTGCACAAGCTCAATAAATGCTTGTGTACTAGGAATTATTCCCCTTTTTTCTTCTTCAACATCTTTCAATTTTACCTTAACAGTTGTACTGCCCACTGTCATTTCAATTTTTTCTACATTTCCATCATTAATTTGCTTAATAAGTTCTGTATATGCAATTTCTTTTTCGTTTACCTCGTCAGAATTAGTTGTATAGAAATAAATTCCTACAGCTAGGCCAATTAATACCACTAGGCCAATTGCAATACCAATATACAGCCACTTATTATTTTTTTCATTATTATTATTTTTTTCTTCCATATGTCTACTCCTTTTTTCTTTATTATATAACGCATACGCTTAACTATGCGTTATCTCCTTCCGGCTCGTTTCCAACATTTCCTTCCTTCTCTTTTTCGCGTTCTTTCTTCTTTTGTTTTTCTCTTTCCCTTCTTCTTCTTTCTGCTTCAGCTTTTTCCTTTTCTTCTTCCTCTTTTCGCTTTAATTCTTCTCTAACTTTTTCTTGTTCTTCGATTATTCTGTTCAATTCTAGTTGTCTTTTTATCACATCTGACTTAATCATTAAAATTGATGTTATAACATAAATTGAAGCAATTGCTGTGTACATAATTTGGAAATACTGTATTGTAAAACCAGTAATTATGTTTACTATAGCATATATTATATTCAAGATAACAGGCAATGTTAGTGAATATGCTGCAATATTATATACTGCGCTAATTTTAAGCCTTAAGCCAGAAATTCTCGCTACTATATACGCAAGTATTGCAAGTAAGAACATATCTATTAGTATTGTTGAAAAATACATTATAAACATATATAGCGCCATTGCTGCACCTAGCATTACCATAGCTGTTCTCATTTCAGAGCCAGAAAGCAAGTTCAAAACTTCGTCTTTGTCAATTTTATTTATATTATATTCTTCTGAAATATCCTTATATGAAAACTCCATTGTATTTACCGAAACTTGACTCTTTATTATTATTTTATCTTTTAAAATTAATATTCCATTATTTTGACTTTTTATATCATCAATACTTTCCTGTATTTTTTCCTCATCATCAGTTTGCGTATTTATAATTACTTTTACGCCCACATCTTCATTATTAAGTTCTGTAATTTCCTCACCATTATTCGGAATAACAGTTAGGCTATAATCTTCATATTTAATTTCCGATATTTCATTATTAATATA
>CALXSA010000020.1 GCA_944390995.1 uncultured Clostridia bacterium | reverse complement strand
AAAGGAGCAAGAGAACCAATAACTTTGGAATGTACAGAATGTAAGAGAAGAAATTACATGACAGAAAAAAATAAGAAGAACAATACAGAAAGATTAGAAGTTGTTAAATATTGTAAGTATTGCAAAAAACGTACTACACATAAAGAAACAAAATAACAAGAAACCTTTAAGGGGGAGTAAATAATGCCTAAGGAAGCGAATAAAAAGCAAAGTAAAGACAAGAAACATTTTATGAAAGATTTTAAGGCAGAACTTAAAAGAGTAATTTGGCCAACACCAAAGCAATTGCTAAACAATACTGTTGCTGTTATAACTATTGTTCTTATAACTGCTGTTATTGTGTTTGCATTGGATGTTGTGTTCGAAAGTATGAATACATATGGTATTGATAAATTGAAAGCAGTTGTTGATACTACAAATGAAACTACTAATACTACAGACACAAACCAATTAATTAGTATTGACGATGCGTCAAATACTGATACTTCTGGAGAGAATGCAACAGATTCTGATACAACTACAAACGAAACAGATGGTGAAGCAGATAGTACTAATACAGAAAATACTAATAATGTAGAAGAATAAAAGGAGGCTAAAAGATGTCTCAAGCAGAAAATGAGTTAGTACCAAGATGGTATGTTATACATACTTATTCAGGTTATGAAAACAAAGTTAAAACTGACCTTGAAAAGACTATAAAAAATAGGGAACTTGAAGACTACTTCTATAATATAGTTGTTCCTATGGAGGAGCAAATAGAAATAAAGAATGGTCAAAGGAAAACTAATTTGAAAAAAGTTTTTCCAGGCTATGTTTTAATAAAAATGATAGTAACTGAAAAAACTTGGTATATTGTTAGAAATACTAGAGGTGTTACAGGTTTTGTTGGTTCTGGAACAGACCCTATTCCTTTAACAGAGGATGAGATAAGAGCAATGGGATTTGAATTAACAGAAATAAATGTCGACTATGAAGTTAATGATTCTGTTAAGGTGCTTGAAGGACCATTGACTGATTTCATAGGAACTGTTACAGAAATAAACAAGGAAAAGCATAAGGTAAAAGTGCTAGTATCAATGTTTGGTAGAGAAACTCCGGTTGAGCTTGACTTCTCTCAAGTCCAAAAAATTTAAAATTAATTATAAGCGTCGTCTTGCGGTGTCGAGCTTCGTATAAAAAGTTTTCAATGTACAATCGTACTATTTCAAACTTTTTAACTCGCTCTCCTAGCAATACTTGCTTCTAATTAATTTTAATAATAGTTTAATGAAACTAATTCGTTTTAGAAAAAGAATAGTTACTTAAACAATTTTATAATTATAGTTAATAATCTATTTTTAGATTAATATACATATTTATTTTAAAGGAGGTGCAATAGGAAATGGCAGAGAAGGAGATTGGTAGTGTAATAAAATTACAAATTCCAGCAGGTAAAGCTTCACCAGCTCCACCAGTTGGACCAGCTTTAGGTGCTAGTGGTGTTAATATCATGCAATTCGTTAAAGAATTTAATGATAGAACAGCAAACCTTAATGGTACAGTTGTTCCAGTTGTAATTACAGTATATAAAGATAAATCTTTTGACTTTATTACAAAAGAACCACCAATGGCTGTTTTAATTAAAAAGGCTGCAAAAATAGAAAAGGCTTCAGGAAAACCTAACAGAGAAAAAGTAGCCAAACTAACTAAAGCACAAGTAGAGGAAATTGCAAAACAAAAAATGCCAGACTTAAATGCAGCATCATTAGAGGCAGCAATGAGTATGGTAGCAGGTACTGCAAGGTCTATGGGTGTTTTAATCGAAGAATAATCTGATAATTTTTGTTTTATATGAAGTTAGATTATTTACTATTTATAAAAAAATATGGGAGAGTGTATAACTCGTTTGAACCAAAGGAGGTAAGAAATGAAAAGAGGTAAGAGATACCAAGAAGCTCAAAAGCTTGTTGATAAAACAAAGGTATATAGTGTTAAAGAAGCACTAGATACAATTCAAAAAATGCCAAAACCAAAATTTGATGAGACAGTTGAGCTACATGTTAAATTAGGTGTAGATTCAAAACAAGCTGACCAACAAGTTAGAGGTACAACAGTACTTCCAAATGGTACAGGTAAAACTCTAAAGGTATTAGTATTTGCTAAAGGACCAAAAGCAGAAGAAGCTGAAAAAGCTGGAGCTGATTTTGTTGGAGCAGAGGAATTAATACCAAAAATAGAAAAAGAAAACTGGTTTGATTATGACGTAATAGTTGCTACTCCAGACATGATGGGTGTAGTTGGTAGATTAGGAAAGGTTTTAGGACCTAAAGGTTTAATGCCTAACCCTAAGTCAGGAACTGTAACAATGGATGTTACAAAAGCTATTAAAGACATCAAATCTGGTAAAGTTGAGTATAGACTAGACAAAACAAATATTATCCACTTAGGCTTTGGTAAAGTTTCATTTGGAACAGACAAATTAATGGAAAACTACGAAACAGTTATGAATGCTATTATAAAAGCAAAACCAGCAGCAGCTAAGGGACAATATATTAAGAGTGTAGCTATATCTACAACAATGGGACCAAGTATGTATATTGATCAAAAATGATAAAAAATAAATAGCCAAAGACAGTAAGCATAAAGATAAGTCTTACCCAGGCATAAGTGTACGGATTAGACTGTATATATATGCCTGTGTGGCTATATATACAGTTTTTTGGTGAAAAGAGGTGAAAAAATTGGCTAGTGAAAAAATATTAAAACAAAAGGAAGAATTAGTTAGTAATTTAGCAGCAGAACTAAAAGAAGACAATTTAATTCTTTTAGTAGACTACAGAGGAATTTCTGTAGAAGATGTTACTAAGTTAAGAAACGAAGTTAGAGAAGCAAATGCTGAATATAAAGTTATTAAAAATAACATTATAAAAAGAGCATTAAATGCAAATGGTGAAAATGGATTAGATGAAATACTAGAAGGACCAACAGCATTAATTACAAGCAAGGAAGATTATTTAGCACCAGCGAAAGTAATATATAATTTTTCTAAGAAAAATGACTTCTACAAAATTAAAGGTGGAATTATAGAAGGAAAAGTTATGACAGCTGAGGAAATAATAACACTTGCAAAATTACCATCAAGACAAGAGCTTCTTGCAAAACTTGCTGGAGCATTGCTTGGAAATATTACGAAACTTGCTGCTACATTGGATGCAGTTAGGGTTCAAAAAGAAAATTAAAATAGTGAACTTGCCATGTTCACAAAAAATTAAAAAATAAGGAGGAATTTAAAATGGCAAAAATAGATGAAATGTTAGAAGCTATCGACGCTTTAACAGTTGTTGAATTAGCAGAATTAGTGAAAGGTATAGAAGAAAAATATGGAGTATCAGCAGCAGCAGTTGCAGCACCAGCAGCAGGAGCAGCAGCAGGAGCAGCTGAAGAAAAATCTTCATTTGATGTTGTATTAAAAGAGGCTGGAGCAAACAAAATCCAAGTTATCAAAGTAGTTAGAGATGCAACAGGTTTAGGACTAAAAGAGGCTAAAGAATTAGTTGACGGAGCTCCAAAGACAGTTAAAGAAGGAGCAAGCAAAGAAGAAGCTGAAGAATTAAAAGCTAAATTCACAGAGGCTGGAGCAGTTGTTGAACTTGCTTAAGTTGCTTTTGGGAACGGAGCAAAAAAACAGCTAAAATTGCTACGTTTTAGAAAAATATTATATTGTAAGAAAGTATATGTCACAGAGAGTATTTATTTCTATGACATATACTTTTTTCTATATAATAAAAAAGCAACTGAGTATACAGTTGCTTTTTGAAAATAAAAGGGGATGTTTTACTTATACATAGTTGATAATGGAGTAACTTGTTTATCAACTATGAGCATATTATACAGGGGAAATTTGAACATTGTGTGAACTAATTGTGATAAATAGGAAAATTATGCTTGTCAAGTCTAATTTATAATGATATTATATACATGTTATTTAATAGAAATAAGAGAGGAAGAAACAAAGTGAACATTATAGATTTTGCATGTTTTATGCTAGTAATATTAGTAATAGTTATTGCTCTTATAAAAAATTATGCAGATGACAGGAAAAAGGGAAAAAATATTAAGAAAAGTACAAAACTTTTACAGAAAGAGAATAAAAAGCAGGTAGAAGGTGTTACTAGCGATACGCTTGAGAATGTTTCTAATGAAAAAACGGAAGGGGAGGAAAATTCTTTTACTGCTCAAACCCAAAAAACAGGTTTTGTTGAGAAGCATTATAAGATAATTTGGCTGGTGTTTGCCATTATTTTGTTTTTTACAGTTATTTTTAAGTTTGGAGAGATACCAGCATATATAGGCGTAGATGAGGCAGGAATGGCGTATGATGCGTTTTGCTTGGCTGAATATGGTACAGATAGGTTTCAGAATTCATATCCGCTATATTTGATGAATTTCGGGCAGGGACAGAGCTCGCTATGTGCGTATTTAGCGGCATTATGTATTAAGCTTTTTGGTTTTAATGAAGTGGCATACAGACTTCCAGCATTAATAGTGTATTTGATTTCTGTAGTGGTTTCGTATTTGCTTATTTCGAAGTCGAAAAATAAGAAGACGGCACTATTGTTTACGTTTTTAATAATCACATGCCCATGGAATATCTTCAATGCTAGAATGGCTCTAGATTGCAATTTGTTTGCCGGGTTATTTATGCTAGATTTATACTTATTAAACAGGGCTCAAAAGAATGTACATTTTGTTATAGCGGGAATATCTATAGGACTGACATTGTATACTTATGCTTTGTCATGGCTTACAATTCCTTTGTTCCTATTGGTATGGGCAGCATATATGCTATATATTAAGCGAATTAAATTTAGACAGTTAATAATATTAGGAATACCAATTTTTATATTTGCTATACCACTAATATACTTCCTATTATTGAACTATGGAATAGTAAAACAAACCCAGATAGGAATTTTTTCGTTGCCAGTTCTTCCAGAATTTAGAGGAGGGGAGATAGGCGTAACTAATATTTTTAAGACGGGACTAGAAAGCATAAAGACTATATTTACCGCCGAAGGCACAATATATTTAATGTATATACCATTATTCATAATTGGTTATATAATTGAATTTAGCAGAATGATAAAAGAAATCAAGGATAAAAAATATGGAGTTACTTCATTAATGGTTATTGCTTTTACCACGATGTTTATTGGCTTGTTGACTACCAGAATTCCAACTCCAAACAAGGCGAATGTTTTGTACATACCAATTTTATATTTTGTGACAATAGCAATACTA
Organism: uncultured Clostridia bacterium; assembly: GCA_944390995.1. The sequence goes on along the minus strand of CALXSA010000020.1, from coordinate 17,608 downwards.
GAAATTTGTAACAACTCAAAGATATTGTTAGCAGTGTTTATGGCTTTAATTACAGTATCTGTAGTGAATTATACATACTATTTTTATACGGTTGATGGACTTGGAACAATAAGTTGGTATGAAGACACATATTTAAAAGATATTACAGAGGAATTAGAGAGTAATGAGGAGACAAAAGATATTGACAAGTATCTGCTAGTATATAAATCATCTCCATACATATATAATATGCTTGCGCTTAAACCATCTCCAGAGGAGTTTAATTCTACAAAAGAAACAAGGAGCTATAATGGTGGAACATTAGAGCAAATTAGTAAAATATTAGAATATAATTATTTATACAATGAAATAGAAGTACAATTTATTGATTTAGATAAAGAGGATTGCGTTTTTGTAATAACAAATAATTATAAGGAAGCGATAAATTACTTAAAGCAAAATGGTTTTAGCTCGGAAACATATGGAATTTATGAGATACTTACAAAGCAGTAAGGAAAATAAAAAGTAGAGTGGAAACTCTACTTTTTATTGCATAAATTTTAAATAAGGAAAAATATTTTTAAAAAGTATATTCAAAATTTTAGGGCTTGAGTGTAATTAACACTCAGCACTAAAATTTAAACTTCTAAACTAATCTAAGGTTGTTCTTGCAAAGTAACCTTAATATCTTGAGTATCTCCGTTTCTCCATACTGTAAGGGTTGTTTCATCTCCAATTTCCTTTGCATTTTTAATTTCATTTAATTCGTCCATTGTTTTTATGTCTTGACCACCAGCCTTAATAATTACATCTCCAACTTTTATTCCAGCTTTTTCGGCAGCTGAAAAGTTTTCCAATGTTTTAACATAAATGCCCTCTACTAAATTATTTCTTTCAGCGGTTGCAGCATCAACCTCAATTCCGCCAATTCCTAGATATGGTCTTTTTACTTTATTGTATTGAATTAATTGCTCGTAAATATCTTTAGTAGAATCTATAGGAATTGCAAAACCAACGCCTTCTACACCATCACCTGCAATTTTTAATGTGTTAATTCCAATAACCTGACCTTGGCTATTTACTAAAGCACCACCGCTATTTCCTGAATTTATAGCAGCATTTGTTTGAATAGCAACATATGTGTTACCATCTTCATCTGTAACCTCTCTATCAACGGCACTAACAATACCATCAGTTACAGTACTTCCTAGTCCTAGCGGATTACCAATAGCCATACAGAATTCACCAACTTTAACTGAACTTGAATCTCCTAGTTCAGCAGCAGTAAGCCCATCTTTGTCAATTTTAATTACTGCCAAGTCTGTTTGTTCATCTGTACCAACAATTTCAGCCTCATATTCTGTATCATCATTATATAATGAAACTGTTATCTTGTTAGCTTTTCCTAACTCATAATATGAAGACGAAGAACTTGAATTTACAACGTGATTATTAGTTAAAATATATCCATCTTCGCTAATTATAACTCCAGAGCCTGATGCAGTAGCAACAGACTGATTGTTGTAGAATATTGAATTAACTGAATAGGTTACGTTAATACCAACAATAGAAGGTAAAACTTTTTCAGCAACTCCTACAGCAGTGTTTGAATAATCTAGTAATGAAATTTGTTGTGTGTTTACTGTCTGAGAGCTAGAGTTGTCGCCTTCTGAAACATATCCTAAAATATCGCTTCTAATACTTGGAACTCCAAAGCATGTTCCTATTACTATGCCAGCGCCTAGAATTCCACAGGCAAAAGGAAGTACTACAGTTTTACCAAAGCCTGCTCCTCCTGACTTTTTCTCTTTTCGTTTTTTGCTAGAATCTTCAAAAGAACTATACGAAATATTTGAATTAGAACTTTTGAATTTTTTGCCATCTTCATTTGGTTTGTTTTGAACATTGTTATTTTCTTCCATTTTACTAACATTCCTTTCTTAAGGTACAATTCTGGTTCGAAAAAACCATGACCTCTATCTTAATATAATATCTTAAAACAATTATATAATACAAGTTTTTTGTGAACAAATTGTGAAAAAAATGTAATTATTCAAATTTTATCTGTTGAAAAAAACGCGAGAACAATATATAATATATGATAACTTATAACAAAAAAGGATGGTAGCAATGAAACATAGAAAAAGTGTATTAGCAACATATATAAAAATAATTATAGTAATTTTAATAATAGCAGCAGCAATTTATTTTGCGTACCAGTTTTTTAATAAGGAATATGACCAAACCGCATTTGAAACAGTAAAAACAGACATGCTATTAATACAAGGGCAAACTGAGGTAATTGCCCAGAAAGTAGAAATAGAAGAAGAAGGAGCAGAATATATTGGCACAAAGATAAGCGAGAAACAAGATGATGCAAAAATACAAAATTTAATTCAAAATGGAGTAATAGATATTGAATCAAAGGACCATAATTATTACTGCTTGGATAAAGAAGATTTGGAACAACTTGGACTAAGTGAGATAAAGGTGGACGATTACTATATAGTTGATTATAAGCAGAATGATATTATTTCGGTGGAGGGGTATAGGTTGTCTGAAATGGAGTAGGTTTTTGTTACAATTTATGAGCAATTTAGTTTTGGGCTATTCAACATGTATATTATTCAAATATTCTTGTGACTTACCGTTCGAAACCATCTAAGCACAAAATAAATATGAAAAAGAATTCTAGTATTAGCCATTAGCTAAATAATATGTATATTGAAATCAGTATATTATGTGCTAGGTTTCTCGAAATCGCACTCGCCATTTCATGGCTCGTTTGGTCGCTGCGCGTCACTGCGAATATTTTCATAATATAAATGTTGAATAGCTTAATATATTTAATTGGAGGAATAATGAAAGAGAAGGAAATTGAAAGATTAAAGGAACTAAAAAAAATAGAAGATGAGTTGTACACAAGTGGAGTAAAAAGCATTGCTGGAATTGATGAAGCGGGACGTGGACCTTTGGCTGGCCCTGTTGTGGTTGCATGTGTGGTGATGAGGCCAGATTCCATGATAGAAGGGGTAAATGATTCGAAAAAAGTTTCTGAAAAGAAAAGGGAACGAGTTTATGAAGATATAGTAAATGAAGCACTTGCGTATGGGGTTGGAATTGTGTCTCAAACTGAGATAGATAGAATTAACATACTAAATGCAACAAAAATGGGCTTAAGTCTTGCTGTAAAAGATATGGAAGAAGATTTGAAGAAAAAGGCAAGAGATTTCGAAAAACCAGAAATTATTTTGGTAGATGCGCTTACTAAAATAGATACAGACCATATACCATATAGGTCTATTATAAAAGGAGATGCCAAAAGTTACTCTATAGCAGCGGCTTCAATTATAGCAAAGGTTACAAGAGACAGAATAATGCGCCAGTGGGACGAGGTTTATCCAATGTATGGTTTTGAAAAGCACAAGGGGTATGGAACAGCTGCACATATTGCTGCAATAAGGGAGTATGGGCTTTGTCCTTTGCATAGGCGTAGTTTTGTTAAGAATATAGTTTAAAACGCAAGAGAATTGTTTTTGGCGTTGTAATTATTTATAGTTAATTAAAAACAGGGGGTAGGGATGAATATTCAGGATATTATTGAGAAAAAGAGAGATAGGCAAAGGTTAGATAAGGAGGAAATTGAGTTTTTTGTAAATGAGTATACAAATGGCAGTATTCCAGATTATCAAGCGGCGGCACTTTTGATGGCGATATGCATTAATGGCATGGATGATGAAGAAATTATAAATCTAACTTTTGCAATGGTAAATTCGGGAGATGTTTTGGACTTGTCTGAGTTAGGTACAGTTGTAGACAAGCACAGCACAGGTGGAGTAGGAGATAAGGTAACTTTAATACTAACTCCAATTGTTGCATCTCTTGAGGTGCCAATTGCAAAGATGTCTGGCAGGGGGCTAGGCTACACAGGAGGCACAATTGATAAACTAGAGTCGATACCAGGTTTTAGAACGAGTTTGTCTGAAGAAGAATTTATACAAAGTGTGAAGAAAATAGGAATTAGCCTAATTGGACAAACAGCAAACTTGGTTCCGGCAGATAAGAAAATATATGCTTTAAGAAGTGCGACTAGTACAACAGAGAGCATACCTCTAATTGCATCTAGCATAATGAGCAAAAAGATTGCGGCAGGAGCAAATAAAATAGTGCTTGATGTAACATATGGAAGCGGTGCTTTTATGAAGACAAAAGAGGCAGCAAGTGAGCTTGCAGATACCATGGTAAGAATAGGAGAATTGGCCAAAAGGGAAACAGTGGCAATACTAACTCCAATGAAAGAACCTTTGGGAAGAAATGTAGGAAACAGCCTCGAAGTAATAGAGGCAATCGAAGCACTAAATGGAAATATGGCAGAAGACGTAAAAAATGTAGTTTTACTTCTCGGAGCAAACATGCTAAAACTAGCAGGAAAAGGCGGCGACTTGGAAGAAAACAAAAAGAAAATGTTAGAGAATATATCAAATGGAAAAGCATTAGCTAAACTCAAAGAGTTGGTAGAAAGCCAAGGTGGAGATGCATCATACATTGACGAACCAAGCAAATTCAAAAAAGCAGAATGCATTTTGCCTGTGTACGCGGAAGGAAGCGGAACAATAAATAAACTTGATGCAGAAGAAGTAGGCGAACTTTCCGTATTTTTGGGAGCAGGAAGGATGCAAAAAGAAGACAAAATAGAACCAGAAGCAGGCATCAGCCTTGAAAAGAAAATTGGGGATAGAGTGGAAAAAGGAGACACACTTGCCTACATTTATGCTAATAGCAAAGACAAAGCAGAAAAAGCAGTCAGCAGACTAAAAAGCATTTATCAAATAATTGCCTGAAACTCGTAACCTTGCAAGTTAGGGACACGTCAATTCTTGCAAAAATTTGCAAAAATAAGAGTGTCCCCAAATTGCAAAAATTTGCAACTTGGGGACAGGTCTTAGAAGAACAAAAGCACTTCTTTACTAAGTAGAGAAGTGCAATATAATTTTTAGCGATAATATAAGTGGACTATGCATAATATATGTATTGTTTCAAAATTATGCATAGCACACTACAATGTTATTTTTGGCTTATAACTTACGAAATCATCCTTAGCAAGATATCTGTTCAAATTTTTAACAGTAATTCCAGTGCCATAAGCAACATTCTCAATTGAGCAATTTGCATCTGAATTATCCAAAAAGTTTTTCAATTTATTCATATCATAGTTATCCTTTGGTTGGCAGTTGGGACAAACGTCACCTGCATTTACAAAAAAACATCCACATCTACTACATTTATTAAATTGCATTTTCTTCACCTTCCGAACTTTTTAATTTTTATGAAAACATTTTATCACATAATCTTACAAAAATAAACCGATTTTGCTAAAAAAATGAAAAATGTTCGGGTAGCCATAAAAAAATTTATGCTTATATTGAAACATTTTTCGGCTGTTTGTGGAATTATTTTTCGGTTATTTGTAGAATTGAAAAACAAGACCTGTCCCGAGTTTGCAATTTTTTGCAAGAAAAGACGTGTCCCTATCTTGCAAGTTTTCAAATGCAAAACAAAACGGAGAAATTTCTCCCAAACCCCTTGAAATTCCTTCCAAACTATGGTAAAATATAATACGTTGAAAATACACACACAAGCTAGTTTAAAGAGGAGTGCTTGTTTATTGTATATGGAGATGCTTGGAAGATGTTTAGTTTATGCATGTTTCCAGAGTATGGACAAAATATTTTTTATGCGGGAAACCATATATAAAGCAAGTCTTTTTAAATGTTAAGGCTTAGTGGAGGTAAAAACAAAAAAGGAGGAATTAGAAATGGCAGTAGTTGCAATGAAACAATTACTAGAGGCTGGTGTTCATTTTGGACATCAAACAAGAAGATGGGATCCTAAAATGGCGGAATACATATTCCAAGCTAGAAATGGTATCCATATTATCGATTTACAAAAGACTTCTAAGAAGTTAGATGAGGCTTATGCTTTCTTAAAGGAGCAAGCTGAGGAAGGAAAAACAGTTCTATTTGTTGGAACTAAGAAACAAGCACAAGAGTGCGTTAAAGAGGCTGCTGAGAAATGCGGTATGTTCTATGTTAATCAAAGATGGTTAGGTGGTACTTTAACAAACTTTGGTACAATTAGAAAGAGAATTGAAAGATTAACAGAACTTGAAAAAATGCAAGAGGATGGAACTTTTGATGTTCTACCAAAAAAAGAGGTTATTATTTTAAAGAAAGAAATGGAGAAACTAGAAAAGAACCTTGGAGGAATTAAAGATATGAAAGAGCTTCCAGGTGTAATGTTTATAGTTGACCCTAAGAAGGAGAGAATAGGAATTTTAGAGGCTAAAAAGCTTGGAATTCCAGTTATTGGACTAATAGATACAAACTGCAACCCAGAGGATGTAGATTATCCAATACCAGGTAATGACGATGCTATAAGAGCAGTTGCATTAGTTGCTGATTGCATGGCAAATGCAGTTATTGAGGGTAGACAAGGTGAGTCTATGGAGGCAGTTGAGAGCGAGATGGTTGAAGGAGCTGAAGAAACAGCACAAGAGAGCATTGAGGAAGTTGTTGCCGCAGCAGAAGAACCTGTTGAGAATGCAGAGGTTGCAGAGGCAGAAGCTACTGAAACAGAGAAAAAAGAGGAAGAATAGTTTTGAAACAGAAGGAGGAGAGCTTTTATCTGCTCTAACTCCTTTTTGTATTACAATTTATAAAAAGATTAGAAAATATTGTTATACAAAAACCAATAAAATTAATATAAAGGAGGAGTTTTTAAATGATTACAGCTAGCCAAGTTAAAGAGTTAAGAGAGAAAACAGGTGCAGGTATGATGGACTGCAAGAAAGTTTTAACAGAAACTAATGGAGATGAGGAGAAGGCAATCGAGCTTTTACGTGAGAGAGGTATTGCAAAGGCTGCTAAGAAGTCAGACAGAATTGCGGCAGAAGGTTTGGTTGACACATATATTTCAGAAGATGGAAAAGTTGGAGTTGTTGTTGAGGTTAATGCTGAGACAGACTTCGTTGCTAAGAATGACGAATTCAAAAGTTTTGTTAAAGATGTTGCAAAACAAGTTGCTGAGACAAACCCAGCAAGTGTTGAGACTCTATTAGAGGAAAAGTCAATTGCAGAGGCTGATAAAACAGTTGGAGAGGTTTTAACAAACAAAATTGCTACAATTGGCGAGAATATGTCTATAAGAAGGTTTGAGAGATTTGAGACAAACAATTTACTAGAAAGCTATATCCACGGAGATGGAAAGATTGCAGTTTTAGTAGAGATTGAGAATGGAACTCCTGAGCTTGCAAAAGATATTTGTATGCAAATTGCTGCTGCAAGACCAGAATACTTAGACAGAGAGTCAGTTCCAGCTGAGAGACTTGAAAAGGAAATGGAAATTTTAAAAGCTCAAGCTATGAATGAAGGAAAGCCAGAGGCTATTGCTGAGAAAATAGTTCAAGGTAGACTTGGAAAATTCTACAGCGAAATCTGCTTAGTAGAGCAAGAGTTTGTAAAAGATTCTGACATCAAAGTTGGAAAATTAGTTGCTGATAAGGGTGCTAAGATAATAAGATTTGCAAGATTTGAAAAAGGCGAAGGAATTGAGAAAAAAGAAGAAAACTTTGCTGAAGAAGTTGCAAAACAAATTAATGGATAATTGTTAATATTTTCAAAAAAGGGCTTTATTTCAAAGCTCTTTTTTGATATAATAGGTGCGGACAAAAAACAGACATGGTTTATGGGTTCGCCTTGAAAAACCTAAATAATATGAAGGAGAAGGGGTCTATTTAATTCGGAATTATGATAGACCCAAAAGGAAAATGTTAATTAAAATTGTTACCTTTAATATTGCGCATGGAAAAGGGCTTGATGGGATAATCGATATAGAAAGGCAGGCTAAGCTAATTAATGAATACAAGCCGGACATTGTTTTTTTGCAAGAGATAGATATGTACACAAAAAGGGCTGGCGATAAGAACCAGATTCGAGAGTTTAGCAAAAAGGTGTATTTGCCATATTGCTCTATGGAAAGTAATATTACATTTGAGGATGGATATTATGGAGATGGTATTATTAGCAGATTTCCAATTTCATTTTCGGTAAATTATTTGATGCCTTTAACTGATAAATCACACGAGCAGAGGGGAATTTTGTGCAACCGAATTGCGCTTCGGAACAGCAAAGCTTAATTTGTTTTCGGTGCATCTATCAACATATTTAGATGAAAGAATTCTTGCCTGCAAAGAGTTAAATAGAATTATAGAGAAGATTGACCAAAATGAAATGATAATTCTTGGTGGTGACTTTAATGTTGGAGTAACTAGACTTGGCAAGGGAAAATATACTTTTTCTGAGCAAAAGGAGTATGAGGAATATAAGTTGTTGGAGAAAAATTTGACCAGAATGCCAAACAAGGAAGATACGTGGTTTTCAAAACTTGGACAGGGTTGCATAGATACAATGTTTTATTCTAAAAATGTAGAGCTTTTAAAGTATGAGAATATTGAGGCTAATAATATTTCAGACCACAATGCGATTTATGCAGAGTTTAATATTTAAACAGCATAGGAGTAAATATGCTTTTGAGTAAGTTTACTTAAAAAACTATATTAGGTAAATGGTTTTAAAATAAAAATGAATTATAAAACATGAAGGGAATTGATACAAAAATGGACAAGAAGACAAAAATGAAGTTTAATGTACTAGCAATATTTATTATTTTAATTTTTAGTTTTGCTTTAACACCAAAGACATTGCAAAATGATACATATTACACGATTGCGATTGGAGAACATATTTTAGAAAATGGAATTGACATGCAAGACCCATTTTCGTGGCATGAAGATTTGCCGTACACCTATCCGCACTGGGCGTATGATGTGGCGACATATTTAATTTTTCAACTGGGTGAAGCTGTTGGAATTGGCGGCTTTATGGCAATTTATTTAACCACAGCAATTTTATCGATGGCGCTGGGCGTTCTTATTTATCTGGCATTAAAACGAGTTTGCAAAAACCAATTGGTTGCGTTTTTCATAACAATGGGCATGATGTACTTGCTTAAAGACTTTATCTGTGCGAGGGCGCAGCTTGTTACATATATATTGTTTGTTTTGACAGTTTTATTTATAGAGAATTTTATAGAAACAAAGAAAAAGAGGTACTTAGTAGGGCTGGTAATTATACCTATAATAATTGCTAATGTGCATTGTGCAGTGTGGCCATTCTGCTTCGTGCTATACTTGCCATACATTGTAGAATACATTTTAGCAGTGTTTATAGAGTCAGACCTTTACTATAAAATAGCAATTGCAGTAAACAAGCACAGAATAAAGAAATTAACTATAAAAAACAAGAAACCTGAACTAATTCAGAAATTAACTGAAAAGGTTGAAAAGCTACAAGAGTCAAAAGAAAAGACGGACCTAAAAAGGGAGAAACGTAGGGAAAACCCTTACAGGATAATTTTTAGAAAAGAACCATGTGTTAAATATTTGATATTAGTAATGATAATATGCATATTTACAGGATTTTTAACACCCCTAGGAACAACTCCATTTACATATTTGCCAAAAACTATGGAAGGCAATACAATGGATAGCATAAGCGAGCATTTACCACTTACATTAATTAATGACCTAGATACATTAACTGTTTTGGTATTGTTTTTACTAATACTAATTTTCACAGATACAAAAATTAAATTGAGAGACTTATTCATGCTTGCAGGTTTGGTACTTATGGCATTTATGTCGAGAAGGCAAGTATCCATGTTTGTGCTAATTGGTGGTTTCATTTTTGCGAAAATGTTGGTGGCTATAATAGATAAGTATGATAAAAATGGAACGGAACAAGCAATTAAAGTAATTACAACATGGTACGGCAAGACAATTGCGATACTTTTGGGAATATTACTAAGTTTCACATTCTTTGACGGCAAGCTAAATAGCCCAATTGTAAGCACAAGCTCTTACCCAGCTAAAGCATGCGATTACATTTTAGAAAATATAAATGTTGATGACATGAGAATATTTAATGAATATAACTACGGAAGTTACATGCTATATAGAGGAATACCAGTGTTTATCGACTCAAGAGCAGACCTATACACGCCTCAATTTAATGGGACAAAAGGAGAAGACGGTAAGTATGACGGTAGAGACATTTTCTCTGATTATATAAATACGACAAACATATCAACATATTATGAGACAACATTTAATAAATATGACATAACACATGTGCTAATTAGGGATAACTCAAAGCTAAACATGTTCTTAAAGAGAGACGAGGAACACTACAAGAAATTATACGAAGACGACCATTTTGTGCTATATGAGCGCATAGCAGAAGAATAATTTCGTTTTGGGGACAGGTCTCGCAGCGAAAAAAATTTCGTTTTGGGGACAGGTCTCAGAACGAAAAAAATTTCGTCGTGAGACCTGTCCCTAAAACGAAAAATAGGGGGATGAATTGTGGAAAAGATAGTAGTAGATTTAGATAATGTGCGTTTAGATGCATATATTGCGAAAAAGCGCGAAGACTTATCTAGAGTGATGGTACAAAAGCTTATAGAAAATGGAAATGTTTTAGTAGATGGAAAAAAAAGAAAGATTTCATATAAAGTACAAGTTGGAGAAGTAATTGAATTAGATATTCCAGAGGCAAAAGAAACAGGAGTTAAGGCAGAAGACATTCCCCTTGACATTGTTTATGAAGATGAAGATATTATAGTTGTGAATAAGTCAAAGGGCATGGTGGTTCACCCTGCAAATGGTAACCCGGATGGGACTTTAGTTAATGCTATTATGGCGCATTGCAAGGGTAGCTTATCTGGAATAGGCGGCGAGATTAGACCTGGAATTGTTCATAGATTGGACAAGGATACCTCAGGTCTATTAATCGTGGCAAAAAATGACAGGGCTCATATAAATATGAGTGAACAGATTAAAAATAGGGAAGTAAAGAAAATATATATTGCCTTGGTAAGAGGCGTTGTTCCAGAAAATGAGGCTACAATAAATATGCCTATAGGAAGAAGCACCAAGGATAGGAAAAAAATGGCTGTTAGAAAGGATGGCAAAGAGGCAATAACACATTTTAAAGTGCTAAAAAGATATGCTAATTATACGTTGCTTGAGGTGAAAATAGATACCGGTAGAACTCACCAAATAAGAGTGCATATGGCGGAAATAGGGCATCCTGTTGTGGGAGACATGGTGTATTCTAACGGAAAGAATGAATTTGGTGTTCAAGGACAAATGCTTCATGCTAAGAGCCTTGATTTTAAGCACCCTATTACTGGTAAGCAGATGCATTTGGAGGCGGAGGTTCCGGAGGGGTTTGTTTTTGTACTCAACCAACTGGACGAGTTGGAAAGATAATTGTTTTTGGAGTGAAGAAAATGGAAGAAGTGAGGTTACAAAAGTTTCTGGCAAACCAAGGTGTTTGTTCAAGACGAAAGGCAGAAGAACATATTTTAAATGGTGATGTAAAGGTAAATGGAAAAGTTATAACTGAATTAGGAACAAAGATAGACCCAGCAAAAGATAAGGTCTATTTTAAAAATGAGCCTGTGGGAAAAGCAGAAAAGAAAGTATATATACTGCTTAATAAACCCATAGGCTATGTTACTACAACAAAGGACCAGTTTGGAAGGGAGACAGTGCTTGACTTAATAGACATACCAGAGAAAGTTTTGCCAGTGGGAAGGCTGGATATGTATACTTCAGGAGCGTTAATACTTACAAATGATGGCGAGTTTATTTACAAAGTTACTCATCCAAAGTATCAGATTGAGAAAACATACAATGTTACGCTAAAGGGAATTGTGACTAATGAGGAGCTAGAGAGGCTTAGAAGCGGAGTGGAAATAGAGGACTATGTTTCAGGAAAAGCAAAGGTAAGACTTTTAAAATTAGATAGAGAGAAAAATATTTCAAGAGTGGAGATTACAATTCATGAGGGAAAAAATAGAGAAGTAAGAAAAATGTGTGCTGCGATAGGAAGGAAGGTTTTGGCGCTACATAGAAGCAAGATAGAGAGCATAGATGTGAAAAACTTGAAACTAGGCGAATGGAGGTATTTAAGTAGCAAAGAGGTAAGAGGGCTTGTGGAGTGAGCGACAATGTGGGCGAGCAAGCATACTTGCCTTTTTCTTTTAAACAGCTTGTATAACCAAAAAAAATGTGATAAAATATTACATGTAATGAGCTAAAGAAGTAGTACTTTTTTAGATTAGAGTATACCAAACGGGGGAGAGATGATTATGGTAGAAGATAATGAAATAAAGGCGGTAGTATCACCTTTTGCAGTAAGAGAAGGAGAAATTAAAACATTTGACGGTAAAGACGGCTATGTTTCAATGAACCAGATTATACATAAGATAAATATTGGTCATATTAATGATTTACATTTTAGAATTATAGAGCTTGTGAATGAGTTTGAATTTATAACGTCAAGGCAGCTATATCAAATGCTACAGTGGAAGAATGTTGAGATAGCTTCACAGGACAAGCTTAATAATAAGTTAGAGCAATTAATAAAGTCGAAAATATTAACTAGATACTTTTTCAAAGGAGAAGATGGGAAAGGTATATACAGAATATATTGTTTGGAGAAAATGGGCAAATACCTTTTAAACTCAAGAGGTGTAGATTGCAAATGGCAGCCTACAGATAATACTAAGCCTGTTGCTATGATTAAAAAGAGATTGGCAGGAAACCAAACTATTATAGCATATTTGAGAAAGGTTAAGGCGTTTGATTCGTATGTTGTAAAGCCAACTATTACGGCAAAGCAGACGGGTAAAACTTTTAAGGCTACAGGTGGTAGTGTTAAGCTTACAAAGAATAATAAATCTATAGAGTTTTTGTTTGAAGTTATTAGACGTGAGGAAGACTGGGAGAAGAAGTTGGTTGAAAAAATGAGGTTATATAATGACTTCTACGATAATTTTGTTCCAGGAGATTCTGGTTTTAGCTCAATGCCACAATTAATTTTTATTTGCGAAGATGAGAAACATATGGCTGAAACTTTTAGAACTATTGTAATGAACAAGGTTGAAATGAGCAAAATAAAAATGTATTTTTCTACAGACTTAAGACAAAATGAGGAAACTTTGGACAAGACATTGGTTGAATTTAAACTTGAAGATGGAAAGTACAAAATGGAAAATGTGGAAGTTAAGTTATTGGGAATTTAATTTGTTGAGGATGAGTATTAAATTTATAGGAAAGTTTAGATTGGTTATGAAAAATTAATAGCAAAAAACAGCTCGACGAGAGCTGTTTTTTTGCTACAAGTAATCTTCTTTTGTTATGTTGGCAGTAACGGAGTTTGTGCCCATAGAGTTATGACAAAAGCTGTTTTTTTGCTCCGTCCCCAAAAACAGTTTTGGGGTTATTCTTGGTTATCATCTTTTTTCCTGTTTAAGTCGAAGATGATTGCATCGTCATTATTCATAAGATATTTTGAATCTGTAATGTCTGTTTGAATTGGGTCTATTTCATTGTCTGTGCTTGTTGCATCATTATCTGCTGTTGCTGCTGCGAAGTTTCCTCTAAACATTGTGCTGACTGGTCTTTTCTTAATATTGTCTGATACTAAACCAGCTGTAAATTTCTCAAAGTTATATTCTTTAATTTTCTTTGGCTCTTTATATTTTGCCTCTAAGAAATCAAGCTTACCTTTTGCAACATAGCTTTTTCCTTTAGCATCTTTTACCTTAAATAGAATTTGTTTTCCTTTTAATGACTTAATCTTACCTGCCATGTAGTTTGGTTTCCATTTATAATTGATGCTAGCAAGCTTTGTATCATATCCGTAATTTTTCTTGTCTGGGTCAGATTCATAACTCTTGTTCCAATCCCATTCTCTCTTTTCTTCCAATTCAGTTTGCCACCATGTAACATCCTCTGGAAGTGCGTTTCCAAATATTGCTTTGTTTACGCAGTTTGCCAATATTTCATCTTTAAAGTTCCCATGTTCATCAGCAAGTTGAGAAAGGGTTTGAGCTGACAATATGTTACCTACTTTGTATTTTCTATATACTGTAAATACTGGTTCTATTGCTTTGCAAATGAATTCTGGGAAATCATCTATGTATAGGAAATGTGGTATTCTTGTGCTATCGTTACCTGGCCTTGATAATACTGATTGTTGCATTAACAATAGGAAGAATATACCAAATGCCTTGTGCGCGTTTGCACCTAGGTCACTTCTTCTTGTACATACATATGTTACTTCACCATTTGCTAGGACCTTGTCAAATTCTAGGTTATTTGTTCTGTTACATAAAATATTTTTAACACCTGGATACCTTAGTAAATTATCTAGCTCAGCAGATGCTGTGTAAATAGATTGTTTAGTGTTTTTCAAGTCTTTGCTGTCAGCATAGAAATTGTTTTCAAAATATTTTATAAGTGTTCTATATTTTGTAGCTAGAGCAGGTATGTCTTTCATTTTCTTTGTCATGTCTTCTACTAATGAGAAGTCATTCATCATATCTAGCATATCCTCTAAGTTAGGTAAGTCTCCATCATGCATTTTAGGATACATTTCTTTCAACAAAATTGACAAATTTTCTATAATTTGAATTGCTGTGTTTTCCCTAAAAGCTAATTGTACATCTGGTCTGTTGCTAGCATACAGCCCTTTTAATACAGAAGATATTGCAATACCTGTTTTTATTGGGTCTTCATATACAAATGGGTTCATACCTGGAGAATCTGCATTATTAGGGTCTATAAGGTTTACCTTAATTTTGTAATTTTTAGCAACTCCAAGCATTTTTTCTATTGATTCATAATCAGCAGAAAGGTATGTTAAACCAAAATTTCTATACACATATTTTCCACCAGATGAGCTCAAAATCATTTTCTTCATATATGTATTATACAAATTTATTTTATCTGGGTTTGGTGTAAGCATATTCAAGTTAAAGTTTTCGTTTAAGTATGAATTGTCGTAAGGTGTATTTAAAGTTGCAATTCCTGTTTTTAATGCTGTATATCCCATTTCTTTTGATATTTCTTTGAAGAAATATTTTCTATCTAAATCTCTTGCAATCATTGGCTCGTAAATCATTGTTGTTTTTCCAGAACCAGAAACACCAACAACTAAGAACGATTCCATTCTCTTTGATTCAGGTATAATAACTTCTTCGCCTGATTCTGAGTCGTTACATAGGAATACTTCGCATGAGTATTTTCCGGTGTCTTTTGGTTTGCCAGAAAGGCTTATTCCGCCATAATCAAAGATTGAGTCTTTAAGGTCTTTTGAGTCGTTAACTGTAAATGTAAGCCACTTGAATACCTTGTAGAATGATACAAGTGGTATGTATAGCGAAATTGCAGTAAATGCAGGTCTAAACAGATTTGAGTAATTGCTTACAATTTCCGCATAGTTTGGAACAGATAGTATCAGTCCCCAAGCTAGGGAGTTTAAGCACTGCACCACAAACGACACTATTAATATGTATAAACAAATTACATATGTATTAAAGAACCTTAGCTTGTCTACGTCTGCTTTAACAAATTTCGACGAAAACGAAAAGTAAAATGCAAAGATTAAGCAACCGAATGCTAAGGTGTATTCAATTGGCCCCCAATATGAATACGAAACTCCTGTAAATATCATAAACATTAATTCAACTAATCTATCAACAAGAATGTATGCTGAAATTAATGTTAAAATATATGTCATAAATGTATTTCTATCTGTTTTCAAAAACTTAAGAAATTTATCTACGTATTTCAATAATTTCACCACTTTCAAAAATAAAATAACACATATATATTATCTTATAAAATTGGAAAAAAAACAAGACTTTTGGGCAAAAAAGTCTTAGTTTTTGTGACTATGCATAGTTACAAAAGTACAAGAATAGTATTAAATATGAGAAAAGCGAAATTAAAGAAATCTAGTTTTACAAAAAATATTTTAATTTTACTTGTTACTCACATGATTGTGAAGATAATAGGTGTTGTTAATAAAATATATTTAACAAATAGAGAGGGCTTTGGAGACGAGGGAAATGCTATATATTCCAGTGCATTTCAAATTTATGCACTTTTTCTCACCATTTGCTCAATTGGAATTCCAAATGCGGTGTCCAAATTAGTTTCTGAAAGACTAGCTATAGGCGATAGTAAAGGGGCACATAAGGTATTTAAAATAGCAGTAATTGCGTTCGGAGCTTTGGGTTTTACTTGCTCAATAATTCTATTTACTTGTGCTCACAATATTTCGCACAATTGGTTTCAAATTCCAGAAGCAGAGCTTAGCTTAGTTGCGCTATCTCCTTCTATATTTTTTGTGTCAATAACAGCTGTGGTAAGAGGCTATTTTAACGGAAGGGAAAATATAAGCGCTGGAGCTAATTCACAGACTATAGAGCAGATTTTTAGGACTGTAATTACAATAATATTAATAGAAGTAATATCAAGAAGTACAGGAACAGACACAAGAATTATGGCAGCTGGAGCAGCAATTGCTACAACAATGTCTGAAATAATTTGTTTTACATATTTGTTTAAGTATTACAAGAGTGCTAGTAGAGAAATTGCAAATGAAATGAAAAATAGTTTGAATTATAAATATAGAGGAATAAGAAAAACAATATCCGATATATTAGCCGTGTCCATACCAATGTCTATAGGACCAATATTGGCAGGCATAAATAAAAACATAGACTCAATGACTATTGTAAGAGGCTTAAAAAATTTTATGACAGATAGTAGTGCTAAGCTAGAGTATGGTATGTTAGTTGGAAAAATAGATACTTTGGTTGTGTTTCCACTGTCATTTAATGCAGCTTTCACAAGCACACTAATTCCAATGGTTGCGGCAGCAAAGGCAAGCAATAATTTTGCACCAGTGCAAAGGAAAATTAAGTTTTCGTTATTAACCGCTTTATTAATAGGAATTCCATGCATGGTGGGAATGATGCTTTTTGCTAAGCCTATTTTGGAACTTTTATTCCCAAACCAACCAGATGGAGCAAACTTATTGCAAATTAGTGCAATTTCAATTACATTTATGATGCTAAGTCAAAATGTAAATGCAATTTTGCAAGGCTTAGGGAAAACCATAATTCCGACAATAGGGCTAATTGTAGGAATGGCTATTAAACTTGCATTAAACTTAATATTGGTTCCAATAAACCCAAATGTATTTTTCTTAGGCGGGACTAACGGAGCAGCATTTGCAACTGTTTCATCTAATATAGTTATGTTTGTGATTTCAGGGATGTTTCTGAAAAAATTTATTAAAGTAGGTATACAAAAAAGGCAGATAATAAAGATTGTATTAGCGACAGTTATGATGGCTATTTGCACAATATTTATTTATAATAGTTTTTTATGTATAATTTCTAGTAAATTGTGTATAATACTAGCGTTAGTATTTGCAGTGGCAATTTATTTGGTACTGATACTAATTTTAAGGGTATTCTCCAAAGAGGACATTATGGCATTACCATATGGAAATGGAATATATAGGTTTCTGAAATTATTAAAAATATATAAATAATGTTAAAAAAATGTAGTATTATGCAATTTAAAAAAAAAAAAAGAAGGATTTTAGACAAGTTTGGAGAATATTGATATTAGTAGATAGCGTTT
>CALXSA010000019.1 GCA_944390995.1 uncultured Clostridia bacterium | reverse complement strand
TAGGAACATACAATCCTATGACAGAACCATCTACAATAGTACTTGACAAAGAAAAAGTAGAAAAATGGGTAAAGAATGGTGCAAAACCAACAGACACTGTAAAAAGACTAATAGAACTTGCAAAATAGTTTGAAATGCCAGAAGTTAAAAATGACTTGAGGTGGAATAAAAACTTTTTAGAGTGCAGAGAAAAATTAATCTTATTTCTAATATGTATTGGAAATAGAAAGGATGCATTATGAAACAAACTTTAGAGGCAATCATAAGAAATATAGTAGAAAACCAAGACGCTGTTTCTATAGAAGAAAGCGAAGAAGCGGGCAGAATAACATATAAAGTTAAAGTTTCAGCTGAAGACATGGGTAGAGTAATAGGAAAGCAAGGAAAAGTTGCAAATTCTATTCGTATAGTTATAAAAGCTTTAGCTGCAAAGGAAAAGAAAAAAGTTACAATAGAGTTTACAGACTAATTATAAAGTGAAAATTGAGGTTTAACATGAAGCAAGAATATTTTGAAATAGGTCAAATTGTAAACACATTTGGAATAAAGGGTTTTGTAAAAATAGTTCCATTTACAGATGACTTAGAAAGGTTTGAAGAACTAGAAAGTGTTTTTGTTGTAAAACAAAAAGAACTAATAGAGATGCAAATTGAAGAAGTTAAATATCATAAGAATTTGGTTTTGGTTAAGTTTAAAGGTATTGAAGATATAAATATGGCAGAAAAGTATAAAGGCTGTTATATAAAAATTAAAAGGGAGAATGCAAGAAAGCTTCCCAAAGATACATACTTCATTGCGGACTTAATTGGAATTGATGTATATGATGAAGATGGAAATTTGCTTGGAAAAGTAGATGATATATTTAATAACAAAAGCCATGATGTATATGTGATAAAAGATGACCTAGGAAAACAAATATTGCTACCATCCACAAAAGAAGTTATAAGGGATGTGGATGTGGAGAATAATAAGATTGTTGTGCATTTGATTGACGGCCTAGTTTAAAAAATAAACTTCGTCTTGCGTTGTTAAAATTTAGACAAAAAATCCTCGACGTGCACAAAGCACGCCTCCGGTGTTTTTGCTAAATTTTGCCTAGCAATACTCGTTTCTTTTTTAAACGTAGTGGTAGCTACTAAAAATGGAGGAAAGATGAAATTTGACGTACTTACGCTTTTTCCGGAGATGTTTAGCTCATTAGAGGAAAGCATTATAGGTAAAGCACGAGAAAAAGGACTAATAGAAATTAATTTAATAAATATTAGAGACTTTTCTAAGGATAAACACAAAAAGGTGGACGACACACCATATGGCGGAGGTGCAGGAATGGTAATGATGCCAGATGTTGTATATGATGCTTACAGCTCGATACAAAATAAAAATGCCAAAGTTATATATATGTCGCCGCAAGGAAAAGTGCTAAACCAGGAGAAAGTACAAGAATTGTCAAAAGAAGAATCTCTTATTCTACTATGTGGACATTATGAGGGAATAGACCAAAGAGTTCTAGACGAGATAGTTGATGAGGAAATTTCTATAGGAGATTATGTATTAACAGGCGGAGAGTTACCAGCAATGGTGCTTATAGACGCAGTTAGTAGATATGTAAAAGGTGTTTTGAATGAAGAATCTACACAGGAGGAATCATTTTCAAACAACAGATTGGAGTATCCTCAGTATACTAGACCAGAAGTGTTTAGAGGGAAAAGGGTTCCGGAAGTATTACTTTCTGGACACCACGGAAATATAAAAAAATGGAGAGATGAACAATCTCTTGAAATTACAAAAATAAAAAGACCAGATTTACTTCGTGAGAAGTGAGTTGTGGGACGCGAGAGGTGAGAACCTCAAGAAAAGAGTTAATAAAAAAATAGGAAAGGAGGATATCATAATGGATATCATAAAATCAATAGAACATGAACAATTGAAAAATAAGATACCAGAACTTAAGATTGGTAATACTGTAAGAGTACACCAAAGAATTAAGGAAGGAAATAGAGAGAGAATCCAAGTATTTGAAGGAATTATAATTAAAAAACAAGGTGGTGGACTAAACGCAACATTTACTGTAAGAAAAATAGCTTATGGTGTTGGTGTTGAAAAAACATTCCTAGTACATTCGCCAATGGTAGAGAAAGTAGAGGTAGTTAGAGTTGGTAAAGCTAGACGTGCTAAATTGTACTACCTAAGAGACAGAATAGGTAAGGCTGCTAAGACTAAAGAAGATACAGGAGCAAGAATTGAAAACAAGGAAATTGTTATCAAAGCTGACGACATGCCAGAAGAAGCTCCGGTAGAGGAAAATGCAGTAGAGGAAGTTGCAACATCAGCTGCTGAGGCAGACGTAGCAGCAGCTCCAGAGGAGGCGCCAGCTATCGAGACAGAAACTCCTGAAGTAGTAGAAACTGTTGACACAGTAAAAGAAGAACCAGTAGAGACAGTAAAAGAGGAGCCTGTAAAAGAGGATAAATAAAACAAAAATTTCGTTTTGGGGACAGGTCTCAGAACGAAATTTTTTTCGTTTTGGGGACAGGTCTCACAGCGAAATTTTTTTCGCTTTGGGGACACATCTAACTGCTCCAAGTGAATGGCAAACAAGGTTTGTCTCCAACTCAATAGCTTTTGCAAGAGAACAAAAAAACTCCCACCCTATCGGTGGGAGTGAATTACAGGAAAAACCTGTAATTCAGGAGGAGGAGTATGTAAAAAGAATATCAATTGTAGGCTATATGAACCAATCGCGAGAGGGTTAGAGAGTGTTATTCGTAAGGTGTGTCGTCATCCCGAAGAGGTATCCAAAGGAACAAGCCGTAATATTATATCTGTCTGTGCCTACAATTGAAGGACTCATAGTAAAGTCTTTTTTTCTTTTATGCTACCTCCTTAGTTGAGTTGACCATATATAAGTCACTCCTTCATGTGTATTTCACTTACGTGAATACATATATTATAACACAGCTTTCCATAAAATGTAAACACTTTTTTGAAAAAAACTTAATTTTTAATTTTAACCCCGAAATTATAAGGTAGAAAAATTCCGAAAGACATGTTCCAAGTTTGCAAGTTTTTGCAAGAAAAGACGTGTCCCTACTTTGCAAGTTCACACGACCCTTTACAATTGCCACAAAATATTATATAATATTTCATGTAATAAGATTTGCATACTAAATAAGCACGCATTAACTAATGTATAATAGTTGCACATATGATTAAAGAAATATTACAAAAATATAACAGTGTTACAGAAATATTAAATATATATTACAATTATGTAATTTTTATTGACATATTTGAAATATTGATTAAAATATATGTAAGCGAATAAGAGGTATTTTTATGAGAGTTATTAGTGGAAGTGCCAGAGGAACAAAACTTAGTTCTATTGAAAGTAGCAATACCAGGCCAACATTAGATAGGGTTAAGGAGTCTCTTTTTAACATTTTGCAAAATAACATACAGGACTCTGTGGTTCTAGATTTGTTTGCTGGTAGTGGAGCGATTGGAATAGAATTTATAAGTAGAGGGGCAAAAAAAGCGTATTTTTGTGAGCACTCGCACGAGGCAGCTTTGTTTCTTAAAAAGAACCTCGAAAAGACAAAGTTCGTTAATAAATCAGAAGTTTTTGAATGCGATTATAATATTGCCTTAAAAAAGCTAAGCAGCCAAATGCTTAAATTTGATTTCATATACATTGATGCACCATACAGGGATGACATTGCAACAAAAGCAGTTGCGAAGGTTATGGAATTTGATTTATTAAACCAAGATGGAACAATAATTGTAGAAACTGATGAAAAAGATAGAGATATAAAAGAATTAGAACAAATACAAGTAACAGTAAATGATTTAAGAAAATATGGGAGAGCCTGGCTGATATTCTTAAATCGAAAGGAGTAAGATTATGGAAATATTTACATTATTAGAGGCGTTAGAGGATATGCTAGACAAAAGCAGGAGCGTACCTTTTTCTAGTAAATGCATAGTAAATAAAGAGGATATATTAGACATTGTAAAGGAAATACGTTTGAAATTGCCTGATGAGTTAAAACAGGCAAAATGGATAAAGGAAGAAAGACAAAGAATATTGGTTGAGGCGCAAAACGAGGCAGACGAAATTATAAAAGAGGCTGAAAATAGAATTATTTCTATGATTGATGAGCATGAGATTACCAAAAAAGCATATGAGAAAAAGGTAGAAATAATTGAGACTGCAAATGAGATGTCTAGAGAAATAAAGAGCGGCACAGAGGAGTATGCAGACGGTGTTTTGGCTGGAATTGAAGTTGCATTGGAAGATGCACTAAAAGTTATAAAAAATAATAGAAAAGAGTTAAAATAAAAGCAGAAAACAAGGAAAAAGAAGCACAGTTATCCACATTTTTTAAAAGAATGTGGATAACTGTGCTTGTGCTGTAAAGAGGACTGCGGATCCTGTAACAAAAATTTGTACATTTTAAAAAATAATGTTTGCTTTTCTAACAGCTTGTGATATAATACAAAAGGTGAAAAAATGTTTACGGCAAAAGGGGGAAAAAACCTTGGCTAAAAGAGGGAGAAGAACAAAAAAGCAAAACAAGCTAGATATAAACGTGGCAGTGGTTTTCATGCTTTTAATAAGCATACTACTAGCAATTTTAATATATACAAAATCTGGATATATTGGCGAGCATTTAAGCCCAATACTTGGTGGCGTAATGGGCGCTATAAAATATATTATTCCAATTGGTACATTTTTGATTGCAATCTATATGACAACTGAGGACAAAGATTACCTTATTTCAAAACTTGTGCAGTATGGAATCTTCTTAATATGCATTGCAACAATGCTTAGTGTTTTTCAGTTTTCAAATAGCAACATTAATATAAACAGCGAATTTTCAGAGGCGGTGCAAAAGGGTTACGAATTAGGAGAAGTGAACAATGGTGGTGGTGCTATAGGTACTGCAATAGCCTATGCTTTGATAGGGCTTTTAGGAGAAATTGGAACAGTTATATTGTGCATTGGTGTTGCTGCAATACTTCTTGTGTTTATGTTTGGAATAAAACCTGCTGAGATGATTGCTGAGTTTGTAGAGGCAAGAAGGGAAAGCAGAGAAGACCGAAGAATGGAGAGAGCAGAGGAGAAGGCGGCAGCGGTGATAGAGGAGACGCCAAAAGAGAGAAAAGAGACTAAAAAAGAGCGTAGATTGAGAGAAAAAGAGGAGCAGAGGAGAGAGGCTGAGCAGCTAGCCGAGCAATTAACTATAAATTTGAATGAGGAAGAACCTCAAAAAGATAAAAAATTGAAGAAGTATTCTCATAAAGATGATGACATAATTCCAATAAATATGGGTAAAAAAGAGAAGGCCAACCCTAATGAGATTGAGGCAAACTTGTTTAAAGAGGAGCAAGAGACTAAAGAGGAAAAAGTAAAACAAGTATTGCAATTAGAGCATACAATAACTGTTGAGGACGAGCATTATGAGTTTCCACCAATTCAGCTTTTGGCAGAGGGAGACAAAAAGGGTATTAAAGGTGGAAAAAAGGCAGTTGCGGATACGGCAACAAGATTGCAAAAAACGTTATACAGCTTTGGTGTTTCTGCAAAGGTGGAGAATGTTTCTGTAGGCCCTGCTATAACTAGGTACGAGCTAAAACCGGCAGAGGGAGTTAGAGTTAGCAAAATAGCTAATTTAGCGGATGATATTGCACTTAACCTAGCGGCCGAGACAATAAGAATTGAGGCTCCTATACCAGGTAAGCAGGCTGTTGGAATTGAAGTTCCAAACAAGGAGAATGAAGTTGTTGCTTTAAGGGATATAATAGATTGCGACAAATTTAAAGAGCATAAATCAAAACTTGCATTTGCACTTGGTAAAGATGTTGCCGGAAATGAGGTTGTTACAGATATTGCGAAAATGCCACACGTGCTAATTGCTGGTGCAACTGGCTCTGGTAAGTCTGTGTGCATTAATACAATGATTGCAAGCATCATTTACAAGGCAAAGCCAAGCGAGGTAAAACTTGTTATGGTTGACCCAAAGGTTGTTGAGCTTTCTGTATATAATGGAATTCCGCATTTGTTAATTCCAGTTGTTACAGACCCTAAAAAGGCAGCGGGAGCTTTGGCTTGGGCTGTTCAAGAAATGGTCAACAGGTATAGTTTGTTTGCAAGCAAAAATGTTAGAGATATAAAGGGATACAATGAGGCGATAGAAGAAGAAGGGCACAAGCTACCTCAAATAGTTATTATTATAGATGAGCTTTCAGACTTGATGATGGTTTCGCCAAAAGATGTAGAGGACTCAATTTGTAGACTTGCGCAAATGGCGAGGGCCGCTGGAATGCACTTGGTTATTGCGACACAGAGACCATCGGTTGATGTAATTACAGGTATAATTAAGGCCAACATTCCTTCAAGAATTGCGTTTGCGGTTTCTTCTCAGGTTGACTCTAGGACAATTTTGGATATGGCAGGAGCTGAAAAACTTCTAGGAAAAGGAGATATGCTATTCTATCCAGCAGGAGCTCCAAAGCCTACAAGAATTCAAGGTGCGTTTATTTCGGACAAAGAAGTTGAAAAAATTGTTGACTTTATCAAGGGCAATGGAGAAGCTACTTATAATGACGAGATTATTAAGCAAATAGAGAATGCAAATAGCACAGACCAAGAGTTGGACAATGCAGATGATGACGATTCTGACCCATTATTAATGGAAGCTATAGATGTTGTGGTAGAAACAGGGCAAGCGTCTACATCATTCATTCAAAGAAGGTTTAAAGTTGGATATGCAAGAGCAGGAAGAATAATAGACCAAATGGAGGAAAGAGGTATAATATCTGGCTTTCAGGGCAGCAAGCCTAGAGAGGTTTTGATGTCAAAGGAAAGATGGGAAGAATTGAAAATGAGCAGCAGTGAGGCGGCAGAAGGCGAAAAATAAAATTACTAAAGAAGGTTGAAAATGGAAAAGAACAATATTTTATCCAAATTGAATATTAATATAAGGGACTATAACAACGAGTTAGAAAAAATATTAGAAAACAAGCTATTTTCGTATGATGTAAAAAATCTACTTCTTAGTATGCTCTACAAAATAGAAAATTCGTACAAAGACTATGAGATAGTTAAGGTAGAAGTTCCTACAAAAAAGGAATATATCGAAAATATTTTAAGGATCATAAAAGAAAGGGCAATAAAAATATTTTTGGTTAAATCGGGAACTCCTGAAGGGGACGAGCTAGAGCAAAACAATTTGATATATAAAATAGATAAGGAAAACGGGGAAATAGTATGTTTTCAAAATGAGCTTGTAATGCTAACTGCGCTATACAAGCTAGATGAAACTGACAGCCATGAGCATGTTCCTTATGAATATATAAAAGAGCCATTAAACAAGCTAATAAACATAGGAAAAATGGATTCTAGGATAGAAGTGCTTAGAGACTTTAACGGCTGGTCGTGGAACATTGTTTTAAAAGAAATAAACGACCTGGACTATAATTTCGTATATCAAAATGCATTACTTTTAAATGCTAAAAAGCACATCAATTCCAAGAACTATCAGGACTTTAAAAACATGGTAATGAAACTTGCTGTCAAAAAATACTTGGCGGCAGAAGAAAATTCCGAATACAAAGAAAAACTCGAAAACATAAAAAAAGCCAAGCAAGAAAAACTAAAATTGTTTGAAAATAAAAAGGAATTTGTTGCTCAAGTGACTCAGGAGAAAAAAGATTGCACAAGGCAAATTGAAAAAATAGATAGGATGCTAAATGATAATGAGTTACTAAAAAAAGAATATTACGAAAGAAATTCAAAATTGCCAAACAAAGAAAAAATATTCAGTGTGAGTTACTTGGTAAGAATATTAGCTGACGAAAGGGAAAAACTTTTAGAAAAAATTGAAGATTGCAACAAAATTATTCTGCCAAAAGAATTCATAAAACAAAAATCAATAATAGAAGAAGAAGCAACTTTTTTAACCTCAATAGAAGGAAAACCAACAATTGAGGACAAGCTAGAAATAGCAGAGGAATTTTTGAAAATTGCGGAAAGGCAAATAACAAAAACAACCGAAGAAACAAAGCAAGAACTTATAAAATGGATGTACAAAATAAGGTACTACAGATACCTCCCAATAGACCAAGAAAACTGTGTAAAAGATGTAGTGAAACTTGAAGATAAATTCCAAAGAATAATAAAACTAATAATAAAAAAAGCGCAGGAATTTAAAATATGGGATGTGTTCTCTGAAAATGCTGAACTAACATACAGCATTTTAAAAGAAGTGTTTAATACAAAAATAATATATTTGCAAAACATTAACTTCCAATGCCGAAACGACGGCAAAACTCTTTACGTTGAGATTTATGATGATAATGTTATTGAGAGTGGTGTTAGGTTTGAGGTTGAGGGGAAGGTTACATTAAAAAAGAAAATCAAACTCTTTACATAGCATGGCTGAAAAATAATTACAATTTTGGCTGTGTCAAATTTCATTTGAAACGCGGTTACATACACCACGTATGCGCCCTTGCCTTTCAAATAAAATTTTCCTTGCCAAAATTTAATTCTTTTCCAGCAGCGAGTAGGATGGACAAAAGCACAATTCTTTCGCAATCAGGAAATAGAACTAGACCTTGCCAAAATTTAATTCTTTTCCAGCAGCGAGTAGGATGGACAAAAGCACAATTCTTTCGCAATCGAAAAATAGAGCTAAGGCTTGCCAGAATTTAATTCTTTTCCAGCAGGGAGAGACATGGCAAAAGCACAATTCTTTTGCAATCGCATAGAGTGATGAGAAACCAAGGTTATAGGTGACCCATAAAACCTAAATAAATAAAAAGGATGGAATGCCAATGAAAATTACTTTTTTAGGAGCTACAAAAACCGTAACAGGTTCGAATTTTCTAGTAGAAGGAGCAGGGAAAAAATTCCTAGTAGACTGTGGTATGTACCAAGGAGCTGCACAGGAAGAATACGAGAACGAAGAACCATTTTTATATGATGTGCACAATATAGACTTTATGCTACTTACACATGCTCACATAGACCATTCTGGTAGAATACCAAAATTATATAATGAGGGGTATAGAAATCAGGTTATAGCTACAAAGGCTACTTGTGACCTATGCTCTATAATGCTTCCTGATAGTGGACACATTCAAGAAATGGAAGTGGAGTGGAAAAACAAAAAGAGAGAAAGAAAAGGAGAGAAACCACTGCCACCAATGTATACAGCAGAGGATGCGGCTAAGAGTTTGGAGATATTTAGAGGCGTACATTATGATGAAATTATAGAGATTACACCTGATATTCATGTAAGATTTAATGATGCTGGACATATGCTTGGCTCTGCCATTATTGAAGTGTGGATACAAGAAAATGGAGAAACTAAAAAATTGGTGTTTACAGGAGATTTGGGCAACAATGACATACCACTACTTTCACCACCAACAATGATTAGTGATGCGGACTATTTAATAATGGAGTCAACCTATGGAAACAGGCTTCATATGAGAAATGATGACAAAGCAAATATATTCTTAAATGTGGTATATGAGACTTTGGAAAAAGGTGGCACTGTAGTAATTCCATCTTTTGCAGTTGGTAGAACTCAAGAAATTTTATATGAATTAAACAGAATAAAAGAAGAAGAACACGACGAGGAATTTTACAAAAAATATCAAAAATTGATGAGTGTGCCTGTTTACGTAGATAGCCCTCTTGCAATATCTGCAACAGAAGTTTTCAAAGACAACATGGACTTATTTAATGAGGAAACACAGGAAATTATAAATGAAGGGGATAACCCACTAGAATTTTCTGGACTAAGATTTACAAGAACAGCGGACGAGTCAAAAATGCTTAATGCAAGCAATGAATCTTCAATAATTATTTCTGCGAGTGGTATGTGCGAAGTGGGAAGAATTAAGCATCATTTAAAACATCATCTATGGGAGCCAAACAGCACAATACTATTTGTTGGGTACCAAGCGCCAGGAACACTTGGAAGAAAATTGGTAGATGGTGAGAAAAAAGTTAAAATATTTGGAGAGGAAATTGCAGTTAATGCTAGAATAGAATATATTGAGGGGTATTCTGGACATGCCGACCAAGAATGGTTAATGAATTTCGTATATTCATTTACAAACCCACCAAAACACATATTTTTGGTACATGGTGAGCCAGAAGGCCAAAAAGTATTAAAACAAAAATTAGAAGAAAACACAAATATTCCAATCACAATACCAGATTTTGGCGAGAGCTATGAATTAGACGAAAACATGGAAATGGTTGGACAAGTAGTAACAAATGCAAAAGAGCAATATTTGAGATTACAAGTACTAGAGAGAATGAATACATTAAAAGAAGAATTAGAAGATATGACAAGTATTGTAAAAGAAGAATATTTGGATAATAATGCAAGTGACGCAGACATTGTAAGAATTAAAGACAGGTTGAAGGAATTAGAGCAACAAATTTTAATGATTGTAGAGAATAAGTAGGAAAAACGTTTCATAAAAAAGGGAGAGAAAACGAATGAGAGATAAATACTATAATGATGCTGTAATTGGCGGAAATGAGATAACAGCAAGTTATACAAAGAAAGGCGAATTACTTAGATTAATGTACAATACACCAGACTTTAAGCAGTTTGTGGACTTCTTTCACACAGGAGTGAAAATAAATGATTCTAATATAATATACTTGCATGAAGATTTAAACAATAGATATGAGCAACATTATGTAGAAGACACGAATGTACTTTGCACAGAGATTGAAAATACATATTTTAATTTGAAAATACAGCAAATTGACTTTGCAATGCTAAAAGAAAGTGTATTAGTAAAAAGATATATTCTAAAAAACAATAATACGATTAATTTGGAGCTAAACTTTTTAATACACTCAAAGCTATTATCTAACCCTAACAACATGGTGGGTGGAAAATTGCAAAACAATAGCTTGTTGCAATACAGTCATAACAATACTTTATGCATGTTTTCGAAAAATGAAATTAGCTCTCATCAGTTAAATGATACAAAAGAAAACATAGATAGTGGAATAATTCACGACAAAGACTACATAGGAATGAGCAGCGACTCTAGTATTAGTTATAACATTGGAGTGCTAGAGCCAGGCGAAGAAAAAGAAATTACAATTTATTTATACCTTGTAGATAATGAAAAAACCACACAAGAGCAAATGTGGAAAAACGTTGAAAACATAAGAAAACAAGTAGCTTCACGTAAACAGGCAGAAGTAGAAAGGTACTGGAAAAAATATGTAAAAGATCACATAAATACCCAGCTAAAAGAAGAAACAAACGACTACAACAGGAAATTTAATAAAATATACAAAAGAAGCATATTGCTATTTCCACTTTTAACAAATAAAGAAACAGGCGGAGTTATAGCAGCAATTGAGGCTGATGAAAACCTATCTCAATCTGGCAGATATGCATATTGTTGGCCGAGAGATGCAGTGTTTGTAGCAAGGGCATTTGACAAAGTGAAAATGCAAAAAGAAACTGAGAAATTTTATAAAGTTTTTTGCAAAAAAACACAAAGCAAAAACGGAATGTGGGAGCAAAGGTTCTATTCAGACGGAAGGCTAGCGCCATGCTGGGGCTATCAAATAGACGAAACCGCAGGAATTGTTTACGGAGTAAACGAGCACTATAAAGAGACAAAAGACCAAAAGTTTTTAAAAGAAAATTTGAAAATGTGTGAAAATGCAGTCAAATTCTTATGCATTTACATGGACAACATTTTAGGTATACATGATGATTCAGACGTGGTAAAAAACGAGATTGAAAAAACATATCACACAGAAGATAGAAACAAACTACCACTTAGTTATGACCTATGGGAAATGAACGAAGGCGTGCATTTGTACTCGTTGGCAAGCATTTATTCGGCATTTAACTCAATTTTGGAAATGTACGAAGTGTTCAAACCTGAGTATGAAGAAAAAAATAGGCTAAAACTAGAGAGCGTAAACAAACTAACTAAAAAAATACAATTCTATAAAAAAGAAATTCAAAAATATATAGAGCAAAATATGTATGACCAAAAAACAAATACTTTGAAAAGAAACACAAACGACAGCAGAATAGACATCAGCATGGTTGGAACAGTAGTGCCATTTAACATGTATAAGCCAAAAGATAAAAGAATTTTAAATACAATAGAAAAAATAAACATGACATTAAGGACATATACAGGCGGATATTTAAGGTTTGAAGGAGATAACTATAGAGGCGGAAACTGCCCTTGGTCAATCTCGACTCTATGGATGGCAATGTACTACAAAGAAGCGGGAGAAAAGAAAAAAGCACAAGAATGCATAGACTTCATAGTAAGGAGTAGCAACGAGCACGGATTAATAGGAGAGCAAATCGACAATAACACAATGCAGCCTAGCTGGATAATTGGGCTGGCTTGGGCTCACGCCATGTTCATTTTAGTGAGTTGAAAAATAGTCGGGTTTTGGCGTTGTTAAACGGCGCTGTGAAAGGAGAGGGAAAGTGGCGAAGACGAAAACAATCTTCGTTTGCAGTAGTTGTGGGTACGAGTCAGCAAAGTGGCTTGGCAAATGCCCAGGATGCAACGAGTGGAATACATTTTATGAGGAAAAGGCGATAAATACTACGAGTAGTTCAAAGAATGTAAGTGGCAGAAGTGGCGCTAAAAGTGCGCCACTGAAGCTGAAGGAAGTTGAAGGAGTGGAGGCTTCTAGAACAAGTACTGGAATAGGTGAATTGGACAGAGTACTTGGAGGAGGACTAGTAAAAGGTTCTCTTGTTTTAGTGGGAGGAGAGCCTGGAATTGGTAAGTCAACCCTAATTTTGCAGCTATGCAATCAAGTGCAAGGAGAAGGAAAGGTCCTTTATGTTTCAGGAGAGGAGTCTGCTGAACAAGTAAAGATTAGGGCAGATAGGCTAAACATAAGCAATGATGACCTTTTGTTTTTAGGGGAGACAAACATTGAACACATACAGGAAGAAATTGAGAAAATATCTCCGAAACTTGTAATAATTGATTCTATACAAACAATGTACTCAGAAGAAATAACTTCGGCCGCTGGAACTGTAAGCCAGGTAAGAGAGATAACTTCAAGAATTATGAGAATGTGCAAGGATAATGGAATTACTACAATAATAATTGGGCATGTTACCAAAGATGGAAATATTGCCGGACCAAGAGTTTTAGAGCATATGGTTGATACCGTACTATACCTGGAAGGAGAAAGGTATTTCTCGTATAGAATTCTAAGGAGTGTAAAAAACAGGTTTGGTTCTACAAATGAAGTTGGTATGTTTGAAATGAAGAATGAGGGGATGGTAGAAATTACAAACCCATCATCAATTCTTATTACTGAAAGGAATGACAACCCTGCTGGCTCTGTAATAGTTGCGAGCATGGAAGGAACAAGACCACTTTTGGTTGAATTACAAGCACTAACAACGCCAAGCGTTTTTGGAATACCAAAGAGAACTGCAAATGGAATTGACTACAACAGGCTTGCTGTGCTTATTGCAGTTTTGGAAAAGAGGGCAGGTGTTATGCTTGGCACTCAAGATGTATACTTAAATGTAGTTAGTGGAATTAGAATTGCTGAACCTGCAATTGACTTGGGAATAGTTCTTGCTTGTACATCGAGTTTCAAAAATGTTAGCATACCACAAGACGTGGTGGCTATTGGAGAGGTAGGCCTAACAGGAGAAGTTAGAGCGGTAAACATGATTGAAAAAAGGGTGAGAGAAGCTGAAAAGTTAGGGTTTAAAAAATGCATAATACCGGAGAGTAACAAGAAGCTACTAAAAGATAAATATAGTATAGAATTGATAGGGGTAAGGAATGTTAATGAGGCTATAGGAGTGTTACAACTAAAAAACAAGTGATGGTTGAAAAATAATTACAATTTTGGCGTTGTTGCATAGGAAGCTGTTTTTGGGGACGGAGGAAAAAACAGTCGTGAGACCTGTCCCCAAAACGAAAAAAGGAGTGAGTGGAAGTTGGCTAATAATGATGGAATTGCAGAGGTTTTAAAACAAATTGCGCCTGGTACGCAAATACGTAATGGTTTGGAGAATATATTGAATGCGAAAACGGGAGCTTTAATTGCAGTTGCTGATACAGACCAGGTTTTGGAGTTAGTGGATGGAGGCTTTAAGCTAGATGTAGAGCTGACGCCTGCTAAATTGTACGAACTTGCAAAAATGGATGGCGCTATTGTCTTAAGTTCAGATTTCAAGAGAATTCTTTATGCAAATGCGCAATTAATACCATCTCCAGAAATAACTACCAATGAAACTGGAACAAGGCATAGAACAGCAGAACGTACAGCAAAGCAAACAGGGGCTCTAGTAATAAGCATTTCGCAAAGGAGAGGAATTATTACATTATTTAGAGGCAATAACAGATATGTGTTAAAAGATTCCGCGGATGTAATATCAAAAGCCAACCAAGCATTACAAATTGTGGAAAAGTACAAAAAGGTATTTGATAATAAGATAAACCTATTAAACGAATATGAGTTTAATGACATTGTAACACTAGAAAATGTTATTACTGCAATACAGAGAGCGGAAATGGTAAAGAAGATTGCTGAAGAAGTAAATAGAGCAATTGACGAGCTAGGAGAAGAAGGAAGGCTTCTAGAAATGCAATTAGCCGAGACAGTTGGAGACTTAAACAAGGAAGAAATGTACATAATAAAAGATTACATTGCGCCGGGCAAGAAAAGAACAGCAGAAAAAATATTGGAAGAATTAAAAAATGAAGCATATGAAAACTTATTCAAGCCAGACAGAATAGCAAATTTATTGGGATATGAAGACTTTGACAATTACGATGAAGTAGGAGTTTATACAAGAGGCTACAGAATTTTAAGCAAAATTCCAAGAATGCCAAGTACAATTGTAGAAAACCTAGTCAAATCATTCAAATCGTTCCAACACATCTTAGTTGCAGACATACAAAGACTAGACGAAGTAGATGGAATAGGTGAAATTCGCGCAAGAACAATAAAACAATCATTGAAAAGAATGCAGGAGCAATTTGTATTCGACAATTTAATGTTCTAAAAAAGAAAAAATCAAAAATTTGTTGATTTATGCGAACAATTATAGTAAAATAGTTGTGTGAAATTTTGAGGTTACGCAGAAAGGATGAATAATAAATGAAAAAGACAATAACAAGAATATTACTAATTTTGGGAATTCTACTAGTGCTTGCTGGTATAGTTTATGTGTGCTATGGTGTGTACAAAAAGCTTACTATAGACATACCAAACCCAGTAGCAACAATCGAAGTAGAAGATTATGGTACAATCAAGGTGGAATTATATCCAGACAAAGCGCCAAATACAGTTGCAAACTTTATAAGACTTGCTAATAGAGGTTTTTATAATGGCACAACTTTCCATAGAACAATGCCAGACTTTGTTATTCAAGGTGGAGCTAAAAACGGAGATGCGACTGCTTCACCAGCTCTTGGAGATTTAATGGATAATGTAAAAGATAGCAAGGATGAGTGGGTAAAAGACCTTTATGACAAGGATACTACAGATGAGGAATTGCAAAACCTATTATCTACTAGCTACAATATTCCAGGAGAATTTATTACAAATGGATATAATAATAACAATATAAAACATGAAGAAGGCGTTATTTCAATGGCTAGAAGCGATTATAGCGCATATGGTTATCTTGAAGAAGGATACAATTCAGCAGGTTGTCAATTCTTCATAATGACAGCAGATAATACCCAACTTGATGGTGCATATGCAGCATTTGGAAAAGTGACAGAGGGAATGGATGTTGTAAAAGAAATTTCAAATGTGGAAGTTTATTATAGAGATGCAGACCTAGAAGAAGGTGAAGAAGCTCCAACAGATGAAGACGGAAACCAGATTTCTTCTGATACACCAAAGGAGCAACCAGTTATGACTAGCGTAAGTGTTGAGACTTATGGAGTTGACTACGGAATTCCAAAAACAGTTCAGCCATTTGACTTATCATCAATTTACTCACAACTTATGGGATATTAGGAAATAATACAATAAATAAAGGTTGAATGTGTTTTAGAAAAATGGTTATAGGAAAACCCAAAAAGATAGAATTATGCAAATATCTACTAAAACCTAAATTTAATGAAAAGGAGAAAATGATTTAATAAAACCGAAAGACTGAATAATAACAAGGATAAATGAAGGGCAAAAATTAAATCATTGAAGTGTGAAAGATGGAAGAAAACAACAATAAAAAAACAAAAAAGCATAGAGACCCAGCAAGATTAGCTATAAAAATTACAGCTTTATGTGTAGCAATCATCATGGTACTAGCAGTTGGAACAACATTAGTATATTATTTAGTAGCGTAAGCAAATGATGTGAACATTTAATAAACGGGGACATTTTGTGAAAGCTATTAAAAACAAAAAAATATGAAACAAGAGGAAGGAATATGGAAGTTTTTTCTTTAAATATAAATGGCTTCTGGACAAGTATTACGGGATATATTAACGACATTGCTGCAAATCCGTTTAGATTGGTAATATTCATTTTAGATGTTTTAATAGTAACATATATAGGGTACAAATTTATTAAATCAGCTAGAAACTCTAGAGTATGGCAGCTTTTAAAAGGAATAGTCCTTATAATAATAGTAACAATTTTAAGTGGTATATTCGAATTTAGAATACTAAACTGGTTCTTAACAATATTTATGACATATGGAGTAATAGCACTAATTGTTATATTCCAGCCAGAACTAAGAAGGATGCTTGAACAACTAGGAACAAACAAATTCACAAAATTCTTTGGAATAGGCTTGGAAAAGAACTTAGAAACTAAGACAAAAGAGGATATATACAAAATTGTAATTGCTGCAAAAGAATTGTCAAACTCAAAAACAGGAGGGCTAATTGTTCTTGAGAGAGACATACAGCTGAATGATATAATGGATAGCGGAGTAAAAATAGATGCTGATGTATCACCACAATTAATTGTAAATTTATTTGTGCCAAAAACACCATTGCATGATGGCGCAATTATAATAAGCAAAAACAAAATTGCAGCGGCAGCATGTATATTGCCTTTGTCTGATGACAAGCAAGTAACGAAAGGCCTAGGCACAAGGCACAGAGCAGCCCTTGGAATATCAAGGGAAACAGATGCAATAGCTGTTGTGATTTCAGAGGAAACAGGTAGAATATCAATAGCAAAAGACGGAGTGCTTATAGCAGACCTAAAAGAGGAAGCACTTAAAAACATTTTGATAAAAAACTTAGTAATAAAAAAATTCGGAGATGATACCGAGAAGAAAAAACATGCTCCTAGGTTTTTAAAAAGGAAGAAAACACAAAAATAAAGTCGAATTTGGTTGTGAATTTTTTTGCAACCAAATTTGTGCTTTTGACGGAACAGGTTGCTGAAAATGGATATAAAAAATGAGTGATAGAAAGGAATGGTATTAGAAATGAGAAACATTAGACTAACAATAGAATACGATGGGAAAGACTTTGGCGGCTGGCAAAAGCAGCCAAACAAGTTAAATATTCAAGGAGAAATAGAAAGAGCAATAGAAAACATAACTGGAGAAAAAGTGGACTTAATTGCATCTGGGAGAACAGATGCAGGAGTACATGCATTTGCACAAATTGCTAATTTCAAAACAGATTCTGACATGGATATTGAAAAAATACCAATAGCAATTAATTCGCAAGTCAAGAAATCTATTAGGATACAAAATGCTGAAGAAGTCGACTTAAGCTTCCATAGCAGATACAATTGCAAGAAAAAAACGTATAGATATATAATAAACAACTCAAAATACGGAACAGCAATTTATAGAAACCTTTCATATCATGTGCCAACAAAACTAGATATTGATGCTATGAAAAAAGCAATAAAATATTTTGAAGGCGAGCATGACTTCAAAGCATTTAAATCGAGTGGCACCAGCGGAAAAAGCAGTGTACGCACAATATACAATGCGGATATACTTACAGAAGGACCTAATGTTGCAATAGACCTAACAGGAAATGGCTTTTTGTACAATATGGTAAGAATAATTGCAGGGACAATGGTTGATGTAGGACTAGGAAAAATTAAACCAGAAGAAATATCTGAAATAATAGAAAGCAAAGATAGAACAAAAGCAGGGAAAACCTTGCCACCCTACGGCCTGGTTTTAGTAAAAGTCGAGTACGACGGCTAAGGAGTCGCTTGGACGTCGGGGACACTCCTTTCCGTCCAAGAACTTGAACACTGGGGACACTCCTTAGTTAGAAGCTCCTTCTTCTCCTAGAGCAGCAACAATTCTGTCTCTGATTTTCTTGACACTGTCTTATTCTCTGGTCGCAATTCTGCTCGTTCTCTCTTTGGTTGCCACTTCTACTTGTTAAGTAGAAAACTGGGTTCGGTTGAGAACTTGTCACTGTAAAACTTGCACTATTTCTACCACAGTTCGAATTACTTGAATTATTTGCACTATTTATATTGTTTGCAGTACTCACATCGCTTATGATACTAGCAGTGCTTACATCATTTGCCGTATTAGTGCTACTCCACTGACAGCAATTTCCATTATTGCTATTGCCAAACGTACTTGCAGTCAAAAGACCATTCCCTCTATTGCACGAGTCTCCGCAAATGCAGTTTCCTCCATTGTTAAAGCAATGACCAAACCTTGCCCAAATGTTGCAAATTAGTCTAGTAAGTACAGCCGTAACGTACGCCAAAATTGTATAAATTATAACATATATTAAAAAGCTATTTCCCAAAGGTGTTGCATATGCTATTATTAGTAAAATGGCAAAGAATGTAGCAGCCACAAGCGCTGGACATTTAAGAATTTTCTGAAGAACTATGGAAAGTATTATTATAGAAATTGGTAATACAAAAAATAATAATATGCTCATAAGTATTCTCCTTCATATAATATGTTTGTTTTTTTGTATATATTATGTGAAGGAGCAAGTTTTGGTTACTACTTTTAGCAGTTTGCAAAGTAGGGACACGTCTCTTTTTGCATTTTTAGGAGCGTCCTCAGCGACCAAGTTCTTGGACGGAAAGGAGTGTCCCTAGTGTCTAAATGTTTTAAACTAGGAGCAGAGCTGTTTTTTTTGCTCCGCCCCCAAAAACAGCTCTAAAAAATTTACAGATATTGGAAATGTTACAGAAATGTTACAATAATATTAAGTTTTTGTTACAAGACGTTTGATGTTATTGTAATTTTTAAAATTATGTAGTAAAATAAAAGATGTAATATAAATTTGTCAAATTTAAGGAGGAATATATTATGGCAATGAATCCAATGCAAAGAAAAGCAAACAATTCTTTTTTACTAGGAATATTGATAACTCTGTTAATTACAGGTTTGATAATAGCTTTTCTGATATATCAAGTATCACAATTAAACGCTGAATTAGAGGAGAAGGCATCTCACATAGTTTATGGCTATGTTGTTACAACGCCAATTACTTCGGGAACAGAAATTGATGCAACAATGGTAACTGCGGCAGAGCTAAATATAGCAACAGATAGTTCGGCAATAATTTCTGCGCAAACTACAGTAGATGGACAACCTGCACCAGATGAAACAGGAGCACTTCTTCCAGCAGGCTATTTAGCAAAAGTAAATTTAAACCCAGGTACAGTATTAACGACTGACCTTGTATATGAGGACGAGCCTTTAACGGCTGATGTAAGAAGCC
Organism: uncultured Clostridia bacterium; assembly: GCA_944390995.1. Next base: position 3,573 of record CALXSA010000019.1, on the reverse strand, counting down.
AAGAATACAATGTAATAACTTTACCAAGTCAACTTCAAACTGGTGAATATATAGATGTAAGACTTAGAACACCAGAAGGTAGAGATTTAATTGTTGTTTCGCATAAAGAAGTTACTATACCTAATATGGGAGTAGACTCAACAAATTGTATTTGGATAGACTTGTCAGAAGAAGAAATACTAATGATGAGCTGCGCAATTGTTGAAAGCTATGAAATGAATGGGGCAAAATTATATGCAACAAGATATGTTGAACCAGGAATTCAGGATGCGGCAACACCAACATATGTTCCAAATGATGAAACAAGAGCCCTAATAGAGAGAGACCCTAACATAGTCGAGGAAGCTAAGAACCAATTACTACAAACATTGAACAACAACAGTGCACTTGTAAGACCAGGAGTTGACAACGCAACAAACAATGGAGATGCAGCAGACAATGTTGTTGATAAGACTGAAGAAGAAATCACAGGCTTACAAGAAGAAAGAGAAGCATACATAGATTCAATGGGTGGATAAAATAGGAGGAAGTAATGAAAAAGATAGGCTTTATAGGCAGTTTTGATAAAACAGATTTAATTTTATATGTGTCTAAAATTTTAGTAGCAATGGATAAAAAAGTGCTTATGATAGATTCTACAATTACTCAAAAGGCAAAATATGTAGTACCTGTCATTAAGCCTACTAAAGCCTATGTTACTGATTTCGAAGATATTGATGTTGCTGTAGGGTTTAATACATTTGATGAAATAAAAGAATATTTGGGAATACCTGCCAATGGCGAATTTCCATATGATATTGTGATGATGGATATAGACAGCCCAGAAGCAGTAAGAAATTTTCATGTAGATAATGAAGGAATAAACTATTTTGTTACTGGCTTTGACCAATATACGTTAAAAAGAGGACTAGAAATATTAAGTGGCTTAACCGAGGTATTAAGTCTAAAAAAAGTATTGTTTTCAAGGACAGCAACAAAGGAAGACAACGATTACTTAGATTATCTTTCTTTGGGGTATAAAATTGTATGGAATGAAGAATTGGTTTATTTTCCGCTTGAAATGGGCGACCAAACCACAATTGCAGAAAACCAGAAAGTAGCTAAAATAAAATTCAGAAAACTTACTGAGCAATACAAAGAAGGACTAATATATATTGCAGAAGAAATAACTGGACAAGATGAGTACTCAAAACTCAAAAAAGTATTTAAACAACTTGAAAGAAATGTTTAATGGTTTATAGGTAAAACCTGAAAACCTAAATACAATAATTAAGGAATGTTGAAATAATGGCAATTATAACTTTTAGAAGTAATGAGATGAAAGAAACAGGACAAACCTTATCATTAGTAGCAACTGCTACTCAAATGGCAATAGAACATAACCACAAAATTTTGATAGTATCTACAAATTTTAAAGATGTAACACTAGAAAATTGTTTTTGGGAGCTAGATAGGCTAAACAAACCAGTGACAACAGGAAAAGACCATATGGCAGCTGTAGGAGTAGACTCGGGAGTAGAAGGCTTGATAAAGGTTCTGGTAAGTAATAAAACAAGTACAGATATTGTAAAAAACTATTCAAGAACACTTTTGAGAGACAGACTAGATATCCTCATGTCTCCTAAAACTGAGAATTATCAAGAGTACATACAACTTGCTAGTAATTATGCAGAAATACTTAGGTCAGCAGACAGGTATTACGACTTGGTTTTCGTAGACTTAACAAGTAGAATGGATGAAAGTGTTGCTCAAAGCATATTGGATGTGTCTGATGTCGTAGTACTAAACATTACCCAAAGACTAAAGAATATTAATGATTTCTTGGAATTAAAACAAACCGACGACTTCTATAAAAGACGAAATATAATGTTGCTATTAGGAAGGTATGATGCTCATTCAAAATATAACATAAAAAATGTAACAAGATATTTAAGGGAAAAGAGAAACATATTAGCAGTACCATATAATACTCTATATTTTGAAGCGTGTTCAGAAGGAAAGGTAATAGACTACTTCTTGAAACTAAAAAATATAGACGAGAATGATAGAAACTATAAATTCCTTGAAGAAATAAACAGAATAGATACAGAAATACTATATAAATTACAAGAATTACAGATGAAGATTTAATCCTTAGAAAGGAGAAAAAACATGGTAAACATATTATTAATATTAATAGTAGTCATAGTCGCATTTGCTCTATTAATTAACTTCATAAAAAAGAGAAAAAATGAAGAAAAGGAAGACGTTTTAGAGGTTGATGACAAAACATACACCTTAGACAAAATGATAGAATTTGTTAAGAAAAGACTTGACGAAATAACGAAGATAAACCTTTATGATATTGGACTTTCTGAAGAAGAATTAAAAAGAAGGAAAAACAAAAAGTACGAATTAAAAAGAGCGTTAAAAGGCTGTACATATGGAGACGTAAACGACAAGAAATATATCAAAGAATTGATTTATGACTTGCTATATAAAGAGTATGGAGTAGACGAAACCAATGTGTCTAAAGCAATACCATTTGATGTTCCATCACTATTAACAGCGCAAGACAAATTCGACATTATACTATACATGTATAAAAACGAATTCGGATATGAAGCTTTGCCTGAAATAATAAAGAAATATGACTTAGCACAACTAAAATACGTTGAAGGAGATTCAAAGCCTTCGTACGTTATTACAGAAGACGAAATAAACGACATCTATGAAAAAGAAAATTTTGTACTAACATTGGAAGATAAAATAAATGTTGTTGTGCAAAGAATCTACCAAAAATACAAAGGCTACAGCAGTATAGACGAAATAAGAGACATGAACATAGATGGTATATCTGGTGGTGTATCTGGTCTTCCTGAATCATTTATGAGCCAGGTTGCACAAACAGATAGCGACTACTTAAGCCAAATTGCAGAGCACAAAGTACCACGTGCCTGCGACAGTATTTGGATAATGTATGCAGGTAAATCAATAAGACTAGCATTCTTATCATTTGGTACAGAAGCTGAATTAAAAAGAGTATGTCAAAACATATATAAATACAATAACCCAGGTCAGTTATCAGACACAAATGGTTATAAAATCAATGAAATGAAAGACGGCTCTCGTGTCGTTGTTGTTAGACCAAGTATGTCAGAAACATGGGCATTCTTCGTAAGAAAGTTCGACGTAAAGCGTGCAACACTAGAGCAAATCGTTCGCTTCCCTGGAAAAGAAGAAGCAATAGAACTTCTAAAATACTTAGTAAAAGGTGCAAGAATTATATCACTTACAGGAGAGCAAGGATGCCGGAAAGACAACAATGCTTATGGATATGATTGAAAATATATACGAAACCATGAACCTTCGTATTACAGAGACCGCCTTCGAGCTTCACTTAAGAAAAATATATCCAACTAGAAACATTCTATCAATGCGTGAAACTGAAACAGTTTCTGGACAAGAGTGTTTGGACGTTCAGAAAAAGACTGACGGTTCTGTTAATATCATCGGTGAGGTTGCAACAGACCCCGTAGCATCTTGGATGATACAATCTGCACAGGTTGCATCTAAGTTTACATTATTTACTCA
>CALXSA010000018.1 GCA_944390995.1 uncultured Clostridia bacterium | reverse complement strand
TTTTGTGCTTTTAAATAGCTTTTTCTCGGTAATTAGAAGTTACTTTTTCCAAATAGAATTTACTTTTACAGTTGACCTATGACGAAACAGTAGAAAATTTGTTAGTTTCATCATGAAAATCATCATTAAGCATCTCTATAGGCATCCCAACACTACCAGGGTTAAATATAGTCTTATTGCGAGCCCTCAAAATATTAGGAGTATGAATATGTCCATATCCCACAATATCAGGAATAGGGTCTGCATCGGTCTTGCCTATAAACTCAGTATTAGTAAACATCTCCATTGGGTCATGTATTTCTTGAGCAGAATAAATCGTATTCTCGTTAGAAAACATAGGGTTAAAAACATAGTCCAGCCCAAAAGGAGAAGCATGGAATAACCTAATAAGGTATCCACTCATATAAAATTCATACGAAACGGGCAAATTGTACAAAAAAGAAGCACGTTCTTCGCCAATTAAATCTCTCGTCCAAAATTTGCCCTTTGGAACATCAGGCCTAGTTATGACAGCATCGCAATTACCCTTTAAAAGCACATCGCACTTCTCTCTAACCAAGTCGATAACCAAATCAGAATTACAATTCTTCAGAACATAGTCACCAAGGCAGTAAATTTTATCTATGTTTCTATTCTCAATATCATTAAGGACAGTCTTTAGTGCGGTAATATTACCATGTATATCGGAAATAATTGCAACTTTATCCATAACTACACCTCCTTTTAATATGCCAATATTATAATATAAATTTCGCAAAAGGGCAATATGTTTTTGAAATTATAAGTTGAGCCATAAATTAAAAAAAGTTGGAGCAATTGAAAAAATATTGTATATACTATATAATATATGAGCAAATTAATAAAAGGATAAAAACTTTACATTAAAATTTGCCACACAAGAAAGGAATGAGAACAATAATGCTAAAATATATAGGAAATACCCCAATGATTAAAATTTCATATAAAAAAGGAAATAGTATAAAATATATTTATGCAAAACTAGAAGCATATAATTTAACAGGAAGTATAAAAGACAGAGTCGCTCTTTATATAATAAATAATGCCAAAAAAGAAGGCAAACTAAAAGAAGGAATGCCAATTATAGAAGCTACAAGCGGAAACACAGGAATATCACTTGCAGCACTAGGTGCCTACTATAAACACCCAGTATATATTTTCATGCCTGAATGGGCAAGCAGAGAAAGAGTAAAACTAATGCAAAGTTTTGGCGCACATGTTAAACTTATCTCTGCCGCAGATGGGGGTTTTAAAAAATGTTTAGAAGAAGCGGAAAAAACAGCACAAGAAACAAATGGTTTTCTTGCTAACCAATTTGCAAACCAAGACAACATTATAGCACACTATGAAACCACTGGTGAAGAAATAATACATCAATTACCAGAAAAAGTTAGCGCATTTATTTCTGGAGTTGGTACAGGAGGCACATTAATGGGGACGGGCAAAAAATTAAAAAAATGGGATAAAAACATAAAAATTGTTATGCTAGAACCAGAAAAAATGCCACTTGTATCACAAAATAAAATACTAGGAAATCATAAAATAGAAGGAATAGGAGACGAATTTATACCAGAGCTATTAGACAAAAACTTTCTCGACAGAATTATTCTAGTAAACGATGAAGATGCAATTAATATGTCAAGAATTTTAGCAAAAGACTTAGGACTAGGAGTAGGTATTTCCTCTGGAGCCAATATAATTGCCAGCGTATTAGCCCAAGAAAACGAAAACAAACCTGTTGTTACTGTATTTCCAGATGATAACAAAAAATACTTGTCCACTTCATTAAGCGAGCCAATCGTAACAGACCCTAATTTTGTGTCTAACCAAATCGAGCTATTAAAATATGAATTTTTAGAAAAATATTCGTAAAAACCGGTATTGACAAACACATACTAAATAAGTTATAATAGTGGTTGTTTAATAATAAATCCCGCACCAAATACTCAAAGGTGTAATACCGGAAGGAGGGGAATAAAAATGTCAGAGGTTAAAGTTAATAATGGAAATATAGAAGATGCCTTAAAAAGGTTTAAAAGACAATGCGCAAGAAATGGAGTATTGCAAGAAGTCAGAAAGAGAGAGCACTACGAAAAGCCTAGTGTAAAAAGAAAAAAGAAATCAGAGGCAGCTAGAAAAAGAAAATTCTAATACATATGAGAGCATAATATGTAAATTGCATGTTGTGTTCTTTTTTTGTTGTATATTATTATGGTTTTGTTGTATAATATTAAAGAATTTGCTTTTGAGACCGCTCCATCTTGCTGTGTTATATATTTTGCCCACTCCAAGCTTTCGCGGGAACAAATCGACGAAGTCGCTATTTGTTCATGCCGATTTGAGTTTCCGACTATAAGTCGGAAATCTCAAAGGCAAAGGCGATTACAGCCATTTTTTAGTTAAAGAAAATAACATTTTCTTTAACTAAAAAATATATAACACACGTGGAGCTAGATAGGCAAAATAGCCAAAAAGCAATTCTTTTCACAACATGGGCAAAGTACATATGCTCCATATTTTCGCATAAAAATTTTATTAGAGCTAAAATAGCTCGAACGGAGGTGCTTCAAAATAAATCAAAACATACATATACATTGCTTGAAATTGTATAGAAAATTAAAATAGAAAGAGGTTGATAGAATGAATTACGAGAGGGAAAATATAAAAGAGGGGGTTACCCTTCACAAAATAAGAACAAATAAGTTTAAAACAAACCTGTTTGCAGTATTTCTAGCAGTACCGTTAGAAAAAGAGACGGTAACTAAAAATGCTTTGATTTCCGCCGTATTAAGGCGTGGAACAAAAGAGCTAGATTCACAAGACAAAATAAGCAAAAAGCTTGAGGAGATGTATGGGGCAAGCTTTGACTGTGGAATAGAAAAAACAGGGGACAATCAAATTTTAAAATTCTACTTAGAGGCAGTGGACGAACAGTTCTTACCGGAAAAAGAAGACTTAAACAAAAAATGCGTAGACCTACTATTCTCAATAATATTCGACCCACTAATAGAAAATGAAGCGTTCAAAGAAGAATATGTACAAAGCGAAAAAAACAACTTAAAACAAATAATAGAAGGCAAAAAAGACAATAAAAGAGCCTATGCCTTAGAAAGAGCAATAGAAGAAATGTTTAAAAACTCACCATACGGACTATACAAATTTGGCTCGGTAGAAGACTTAGAAAACATAAATGCACAAAATTTATACGAACAATATCAAAAATTAATAAGCGAATGTAAGATAGACATATTCATTTCCGGAGAAAATAAAAACGAGGAAATAATAGAGAACATAAAAGGTAATCAACTAATACAAAAATTAAATGCAAGAAAAGCAAAATATATACCAAGCACAACAAAAGTACAGCAAGTACAAGAAAAACAAGAAAACCTTGTAGAAGAACATATGGACGTTGGCCAAGGAAATCTTGTAATAGGAGTAAGACTAAACAGCAATGCGGAAAACGCAAAATACATTGGCTCTGTATATAATGCAATTTTGGGAGGAGGAGCAAACTCAAAGCTATTCCAAAATGTAAGAGAGAAAGAAAGCCTAGCATATACAGCAAGCTCAAACTTTAAAAGGCAAAAAGACACAATATTCATAAGAGCCGGAATAGAAATATCAAAATTTGAGAAAGCATTAAGCACGATTAAGAAACAATTAGAAGATATAAAAAATGGAAACTTCTCAGACGAAGACATACAAAACTCAAAAGAGTTAATAGTCGCTTCAATTAAAGCGATAAGCTCAGAGCAAGATACAGAAATAACTTACTACTATGGGCAAGAATTATCTGATAAGTTCGTGTCATTGGACGAATATATAGAAAACATTAATAAAGTAAGCAAAGACGAGATACAGGAAGTGGCGCAGAGTTGCTTTGTTGATAAGGTGTACTTCTTGAGAGATTAGTTGGTTTGAAAGATAATTGTTTTTGGCGTTGTTGCACTTCGTTAGAAATGTATTCAATGTACACAAAGTACACCTCATACATTTCTAACTTGTGCGCCTAGCCAAAAAGCAATTCTTTTTCAAACTAAAGGGAAAAATTATAATTCTTTTTCAAATAATTAATTTAAGGAAGGAAAGTGATTGAAAGTGAATTTGATAGAAAGCAAAAAAATAAAAGAAAAAGCATATGTAGAAAAACTACAAAATGGCATGAAAGTCATAATAATACCAAAAGAAAACCTAGACAAAAAATATATAATTTGGGGAACACACTTTGGCTCAATAGACAATAGATTTATCATGTCAAAAACAAATGAGGAAGTGTTCATACCAGACGGTGTGGCGCACTTTTTAGAACATAAATTGTTTGAACAGCCAGATGGAACAAACAGCCTAGACACCCTAATGGCGCTAGGTCTGGAAGCAAATGCATACACAACAAACGACCACACAGCATATTTGTTTGAATGCACAGACAACTTCTACGAAGGGGTAGATGAATTAATGGACTATGTGCAACATCCATATTTCACAGAGCAAAATGTAGAAAAGGAAAAAGGCATAATAGCACAAGAAATAAAAATGTATGATGACGAGCCAAGCTGGAGACTGTACATGAACGCAATGGACTGCATGTACAAAGAAAACCCAATAAAAATAGACATTGCAGGAAGCGTAGAATCTATAAGCAAAATAACACCAGACGTGCTATACAAATGCTACAACACATTTTACAACCCATCAAACATGGTAATGGTAGTGTGCGGAAACTTCAAACCAGAAGAACTATTAAAAGAAATAGAAAAAAGACTAATACCAAAAGAAGAACAAGGAAAAATACAAAGAATATATCCGCCAAAAGAAGACAAAATAAACAAAGCATATAAAGAAGAAGCCATGGAAGTAAGCATTCCGCTTTTTGCAATAGGCTTTAAAGACATGGAAGGAATGAACGACAAAAAAGAGATAGTAAAAAAACACATAGCAATTGAAATATTGCTAAATATGCTCATGGGAAAAAGCTCAGAAACATATAAAAAGCTATATGAAGCGGGAGACTTGCTTGGTCAGCCTGACTTAGATTATGAATTTAGCGACGAATACGCACACATATTCATAGCAGGAAGAAGCAAAAGGCCAGAAGAAATAAGAAAAGCAATAGAAGAAAAATTAGAAGAATACATGTCAAAAGGACTAGAAGCAGAGCACTTTGAAAGAATAAAGAAAAAAATATATGGAGACTATGTAGTAGAATACAACAGTGTAGGAAACATAGCAAGAATGTTTCTAGCAGACAGCATGAAAGGAATTAACAGCTTTGACTATATAGAAGAATTCGGTACAGTAACAAAAGAGTACACCGAAACCATTATGAAAAATGTCTTTAAAAAAGATAATATGGTAATGTCTGTTCTAAAATGTAAATAAACAATTCCAAATGTCAAAAAATGTCGAAAAATGGAATACGAAAATCGCCAAAAACCGCTTGAAATCAGCAAAAACTTGTTGACTAAAATGTAAAAATATGTTATTTTTAATATATACAAAAGAAAAAAAGAGAGAAAAGGAGAGTGGTTTTATGTTAAATGAGGAAATTTGTAAATTAAGAGAAGAACTAAACAACAGTATAATAAATGGAGAAGATTACGAAAAAACATTAAAAATTAGTGTAGAGTTAGACCAATTAATTGCGGAATATTATAGATTAGAGTTCAATGTGGGCTCTAGAAATAAAAGTGTAAATACAAATGCTCAAAAGAGAAAGAAAAAGGTTATTAGGAAGAATAAAAGGGGAGATATTCTGCATATGGTTTAACTGCAAATAATATTTATTATTATTTACAAAGTAGCAATAGACGTAGCAAATATCGTATCAAAAAATGTAAAACCAATATTTTTAATTCTGAAACAAGGAACGTTCTGTTCCAAGGAGGAAGAATTATGGGAATCGGCACTTTTATTATACTTACACTTTTGATTTATGCGTGCTCGGGAAAGGCGCAGATTTTAACCCATCATCCATCGGTTGGCTTTGTGATGTTCGTTATTCTATGTGTATGCGTGGCAACCATTTTGTACGAACGGGCAAAGGGAAAAGATGACAAGACAGGAAGATGCATCTATACTTTAGGAATTGAAGCGTATGTGTTTGTAATTATGGTGTTGGGAGAACTTACATGGCCACTGGTAGACAGATTGCTCTTTAATTGAAGGGCTTACAGAGTTAAAATGAACTCTGTAACGAAAATAGGTTGGAGTTTCCAACCTATTTTTTCGACCAGTTATATTACAAAAATATTACATTTATATTAAAAAATGATTACAAACATACAAAATACAAAAAAATATGATAATATATATTGAAAATAGTTAGTAAATCATTTATAATTATATAAATGGGGGAAAATTATGAGAAAAGATACAATAAAAAAGATTTTATCAATAATTCTAGTACTTCTGATAATGAGTTTTATTTTGCCACAGTTTTCCTTTGCAGCGGATACTATTAACCCGGAAAACTGGGAGCCTACAAGATACACACCAGGAGAAGTGGAGGAGATTACCGGAATAGCAGCAACTATTGTAGATGTCATTAGAGCAGTGGGTGTAATAGTAACAGTAATTGTGCTAATAGTGCTAGGTATAAAATATATGGCAGGAAGTGCATCAGAGAGAGCGGATTACAAAAAGACAATGATACCATACTTGGTAGGAGCAGTAATATTTTTTGGACTAAGTCAAATACTAGCGGCAATAATACAACTTGTATCAGGAGCAGGGGGGTAGAAAATAATGATGAAAAAAATGGCGAAAATTATTTTTATAGTACTAATTTCCTTTTTATTATTTTTTACTATACAAGTGCCTATAGTACAAGCAAATGACGTTAGCATAGATGATATTACTGGAGGAGCGGACAACTTTTTACAGGCGGGTCAGAGCCATAAAGATGCGTCTGGAAATGATGTTCAGCCATTTGACCAAACAAGTTTAAAAAATGTATCAGATGTGGTGTATAATATTCTGCTTATCATTGGAATAATAGCAGCAGTTATAATGGGCTTAGTAATAGGAATTAAACTAATGATAGGAAGCGCATCAGAAAAAGCAGAAATAAAACAATTAATACCGCCATATGTGGTAGGATGCATAGTAATATTTGGCGCATTTGCAATATGGAAAATTGTAATAGAATTATTTAACCAAACACAAGCATAAAATAAGTTTTTAACATTATCTCATAGAGATGTTTAAGATATAAAAATAGAAGGAGGAAAAGACATGAAAACACTAACAAAATTATTAACAGTATTATTAATGATTGTAATGGTATTAACGTTATCAATGGGTGTGGTAAATGCAGGCAGTAATCCAGAAGACAAAGTGGATAGCCTATTCAATCCAACAAACCCACCAGAGACAACTAACTTAGAAAATGTTGGAGCAAATATCGTAGATATAGTAACAACAATAGGTATAATTGTAGCAGTAGTAGTATTGTTAGTATTAGGTATAAAATACATGATGGGAAGTGCATCAGAGAAAGCAGAATACAAAAAGACAATGATACCATATTTAATTGGTGCAGTACTAATCTTTGGTGCATCAGCAATAGCAAAAGCAGTAATTCAAATGTCAAAGATAGCAACGAATTCATAGTTGAAAATAGGAAAAATATTCATAGCCACAACAGTTTGAAGGCTATGGATATTTTTTTGAAAAAAATTACAAAAAAGTATACCATTTTACAAAATAATCTGTTATAATTAATATGTGTATATGATTTTAATTTTATCTCAAATAAAAAGAGATACCATATATAAAAAGAAAAGAAGGAGGATAATGCATGAAAAAGCTAACAAAGATATTATCAATAGTACTAATGGTAATGATGGTACTAACGTTAACAACAGGAGTAGTTAGAGCTGGAGATGACTATGAGCAAACAGTAGATAGTATATTTTCGGACGGAGATGCAGACACATCTAACTTAGAAAGCGTTGGAGCAAACATAGTAGACATAGTTACAACAATAGGTATAATCGTAGCAGTAGTAGTATTGTTAGTATTGGGTATAAAATACATGATGGGAAGTGCATCAGAAAAAGCAGAATACAAAAAGACAATGATACCATACTTAATCGGTGCAATACTAATTTTTGGTGCATCAGCAATAGCAAAAGCGGTAATTCAGATGTCGAAATTAGCAACCAATTCTTAGTGTTTTCTAGGACAAATACAAACAAAATAGATTACATAATATCAAATGTTTTGTAACAATTGTATGAAAAAATAAAATTATAAACTTGAAATATTACAATTGTGTTACAGAAATATTACAATTATATTAAAAGTGCATTTTATATGCACTTTTTTTATTTTTTTGTATCTTTTTGGAGAAATATCTGTTATAATATAAAGTGTATAGATTTAACAAAGGAGGAAGTGAATATGGGGACATATAACTTACCCAGAAACGTAAAAGGTGAAGGTAGAATTCTATTCATTTTTACAGGTAAGAGCATGTTATATACAGTAATAGCAGGTGCGGTAGGCTTAATATTTTACTTGATATTTTCTGCAATGGGCTTAACAATGGTAGGAATAGTAATTACTGTTGTATTTGCACTAATTGGCTTTATAATAGGAACTTTTAAAATGCCAGACATAGGTAAATTTAAGTTTTCACAAAAAACAGGTGGAGAAAACTTAGATGATGTAATAAGAAGGGCAATAAAGTTCAAGACAAGAGGCGGAAAAATATACATGTACAAGGAGGAAGAAAGAAATGCTAAGTAATATTGAAACCTTAACAACAATATTTGTAATTATCATAATAGTAATTCTTATATTGCTTGCAGTGCTTGCAATAGTATACTTTACAACAAAAAACAAAAAAAGTAAAAAAGAAGAAAGAATTGAAACCAGCGCAGAAAAAGCAGATGTAAATAAAAAAACAAAAACATTTGCTGTAGAATCTGTTATGGATTTTATGGAATTTGATAGAGTCGAAGACAACATGATAGTACAAAAAAATGGAGCAAAATACATAATGGTTGTAGAATGTCAAGGCATTAACTACGACCTGATGTCTGAAGTAGAGAAAAACGGTGTAGAGGAAGGTTTTATACAGTTTTTAAATACATTAAGACATCCAATACAAATCTATGTTCAAACAAGAACAATAAACTTGGAATCAAGTTTGCAGACATATAAGGACAGAGTAAAACAAATAGAAGAAAACTTGCAAAAACAAGAGATGCAATATAGAGAAATGCAATCTTCTGGAAATTACACAAAAGAGCAAGTAGATAAAGCATACTATGAACTCACAAAACAAAGAAATCTTACAGAGTATGGAAAAGACATTATATATACAACTGAAAAAATGAGCTTAAACAAAAACGTTTTAAACCAGAAATATTACATAGTTGTTCCATACTATCCAGAAGAATTGGGAGAAAATGATTTTGATAAAGAAGAAATTAAAAACCTATCTTTCTCTGAGCTATATACAAGATGTCAATCAATTATTAGAACACTATCAGCTTGCGATATTAATGGGAAAATTTTAAACTCAGACGAGTTGGTAGAACTTCTATATGTAGCATATAACAGAGACGAGCAAGAAGTATTTGGACTAGATAAAGCTTTACGTGCTGGATACGACGAGCTATACTCTACAGCACCAGACATACTTGATAAGAAAATGAGAGCATTAGATAGAAAGATAGAAGAAGAAGCATATAACAAAGCAAATGAAAAAGTAAAAGAAGCACAATCTGCAAAGGAAAGAGCATTAGCAAGAAAAGAAAATAATTTAGAAAACTTAATAGATAATTTAGCAAGATTAATTATAGAGCAAAATGCAGAAGCAGTTGGATATGACGTAGCACAAGATGCTATAAATGGAATAAATGCAGATAAAGCTGCAAGACAGCAAGCAAAGCAGGCAGAAAAAGAGGAAGAACAAGAAAAACCAGTAAAGAGGACAAGACAAACAAAGAAGGAAGGAGGAACTGAGGAGAATGGCGAAGAAAAAACAAAGAGAAGAAGAACAACAAAGACAGCTTAATGATTATACAAGACCAGGAGAATATGAAATATTAAAAAAGCAAACTATTAAAGAATTAATAGCACCATCTGGAATAGATGCTAGCAATATAGACCATTTGGAAATTATTTCCAATGTCACAAGGTATGCAAGAAGCTTCTTTGTATCTACACTTCCTAGAATGTGTACATTCCCAGAATTATTTAGAGATATGTACTTGTTTGGAGATATAAATACATCAATATACATAAACCCAATACCAGAATCAAGGTCTCAAAATGAATTAAACAGAGTAATAAACGAGCTAGAAACTGAAAGAATTGTTGCAGCAGATAGAGGAAATATAAACAGAGAAAGCGACTTGGGACAAAAAAGACTAGAAGCAGAAGAACTAAGAGACGAAATCGCAGCAGGTTTTAACAAACTATATGAAGCCTCAATAATTTCAACATTATTTGCATACAGTCTAGAAGACCTAGATAGATATACAAAACTATTGGCAACAGAAATGTCTAAATCTTTGGTAGGAATTAAGAGCGCATGGGCTATTCAAGAAGAAGCTTTTAAATCTAACCTACCACTTATGGAAGACAAAGTCAAAAAGACACATACATTTGACCGTAGGTCAATGGGAACAGTATTTCCTTTTACAACATCAGAAGTAGGACATCCTACGGGAGTACCGCTTGGCATAAATAAACAAACTGGAGTGCCAATACTTTTTGATAACTTCCATAGCTCACTTACAAATTACAATATGGTTATATTTGCTAAATCTGGTGCTGGTAAATCAGTTACCATGAAGACTTTGGTGTCAAGGTCAGCTGTACTAATGGGAATACAAAGTTTGGCACTGGATGCCGAGGGAGAGTATAGCATCGTGGCAGAAAGCTTAGGAGGAATAAATGTTGTAATAAGCCCAAGTTCAAAAACAGTAATAAACATATTTGATATAGAAACAGAAGTTGTAAAAGACGAAATAACAGGTAGAGAAAAAACTGTACTAAATGTAGAAAATAAAGTAGAAGACGTTACACAGGCATTACTTACAATGGCAAAAGGTAGCACAAGAAGCGAAGATGTAAACGAGCTTACAAAACAGATTATAGCCGAATCTGTTGCAGAAGAATATGCAGCAAGAGGAATTAACAACGACCCCAACAGCATATACGATGTTTCTTCTGGAGAAATAACAGCAAACATGTTAGGAAGAAAGAAAAAAGATATGCCAACAATAGGCTCGTGGTATAGAAGAATACAGAAAAAAGCAGAAGACAACAAAAATGCGGACTACAACTTCCATTACAGCTACTTACTAAAAGTTATGAAACAATACATAAGAGAATATGATGGACAGATGGCATATTTTGATGGACAATCTACATTTGACTTAAATGATGGGGCTTTGTTTATCAATCTAGATATATCACAACTAGAAGAAAAATTCGCAAGACCACTAGCACAGCAAATATTGCTAGAGTGGATATGGGAAAAATATGTTAAAAAGAACAGTGAAGATAGAACAAAAGCTGCGAAAAAAAGAGTGCTAGTTGATGAGGCATGGATGTTGCTTCCATACCCAGAAGCCGTAGACTTTTTGAATACAATGGCAAGACGTGCAAGAAAAAGAAATGTATCTCTTGCAATTATATCACAAAGATTCCAAGACTTTTACGAAAAACCAGAAGCACAAGCAGTTTTAACGTCATCAGATACAAAGCTATTTTTAGCACAGGATAAATCTGAAATACAATACTTAAGAGAAGTATTTAAGCTAAGTACAGGTGAAGCAAACTTCCTAGTAACTTGCTTAAAAGGAGAAGGACTATTAAAAGTAGGCCCAGATAGTGCAATTATACAAATTAGACCTACAGCAAAAGAATTTGAGTTTGTTGAGACGAACTTAAATAAATTAGTAAAAAAAGGAAGAAGGAACGACAATAGATATTAGGGGGAAATTATGGAACTTTTTACAAAAAAGCATATAGTACTAAAGATAGTAATTGCATTAGTAATAGTAATATTGTTCAACTTCTGTGCTCCTACGATAAGTAATGCGGGTATGCTTGAAGAAATAGGAGGAACGCTATTATCACCTATTATGGACTTATTAGTGGCAATAGGAGATGGTTTAATAAAAATAACACAAGGCTTACTTATGGGAGTGGATAATACGCTTATTAAGACGACCACGCTGGGGGATAGCGTTGGTGCAACATTAGGAGGAGTACTTTTGGGAATACTAGCTGCGACATTTCTTATGGTCTTTACATCAGTAGCGTTAATCCCAACGATAGTTATTAGTGTTGCAACAGGCTTGATTTCATCTAAATATATTGAGTATGAAATGCCAGATACATTTTGGATGCCAGTGTACGTTTTAAGTCCAGAAGAAATGTTTAGTAACAAAATAGCAGTATTAGATGTTAATTTCTTTAATCCAAATGACTATGAGGATATACAAACTGCGGCAGGAGAAACTGTTGAACAAAGCGAATCCTCTGCATCTATACTACAGTCGACTATAGGAAGTTGGTATATAGCTTTACGTAATTTTGCAATAGTAGCACTACTATCTGTACTATTATATATAGGAATTAGAATTTTGTTTAGCAGTACATCGCAAGATAAAGCAAAATATAAAGAAAAATTGTTTAGTTGGATTGTGGCATTAGGCTTATTGTTTTTCATGCACTATATAATGGCATTTGCAACAACAATAGTTGAAGCTGTAACAGAAGGTATAAACAATTCAAGCAGCGGTATTTTGGTGCCAGTACCCTTAAAAGAGGGAGAAGTAACAGGACATAAATTTGAACTGGAAATAGATGGAGAAACAGAGAAAGTCAATGCAGTAGAATTTTTTAAAGACCAAAATATGTATCAAGAAGTAAATGGACAATCGTTTGGACTATGGCCAACAAATCTAATGGGTCAAGTAAGATTAGAAATGCAGATGGAAAAGAAGAACGAAGATGATGACAATAAGCTATTAAATAAAGTCGGATACACAATATTATATTTAATGTTTGTATTTTACACAATAGCATTTCTATTTGTATACCTAAAAAGGTTAATTATGCTTGCATTCTTAACAATGATAGCACCTTTAGTTGCAATGACCTATCCTATAGACAAGGTAAACGACGGAAATGCACAAGCTTTTAATATGTGGCTGAAAGAATATGTTTTTAACCTGTTATTGCAACCGCTACATTTAATATTATATCTTATGTTAGTAAGTTCTGCACTAGAATTTACACAATCAAATATGATTTATGCAATAGTTGCATTAGGCTTTATTTTCCAAGCTGATAAAATAATGCGT
Organism: uncultured Clostridia bacterium; assembly: GCA_944390995.1. The sequence goes on along the minus strand of CALXSA010000018.1, from coordinate 10,336 downwards.
AAATTCTTTGGCTTTGAAAAAGCTTCAACATTGGAAAGTGGTTCTGCAATAGGTGGAGCTATGGCAATGTGGGGAATTAGCCAATTAGGAAAGCTAAGTAAGTTAGGAAGTGGAAAGAAACCAGCAGGAGGGGATGCTAAAGCAGAACAGGCTAAAATCTATCAAAGAAAAGCAGACAAAGGTAGAAAACCATCAGAACTTATTGCTCAAAGATATGGTGGAAATGCATTGCCAGCAGGAGATAGTACAAGCAGTGATGGTTCAGATACTATATCTACTAATGTTAGAGCTGTAAGAAATGGGGAAATGGATCCAGGAACAGAAGGATATTATAGAAATCAAATGATTACTAGAGATGAACTAAGAGAACGAGGGCTTAGTGAGGAACAAATTAATGCAATGGCACCATTGCCTAGAATAAACAGAACAGCAACAGCTCAGGCAGCACGAACGGTCCAGGCCGGTCAAGCTATTGCAACAACAAGCAGTACAACTCAAAGTGGTATGACGCCTATTAGAGCGGCATCAAATACTGGTACTGTATTAGAGGCACCTGTAAATAATGAACTTGATAGTGAGAAATTTAATAGAGGTAGACAATATAGGCCAAGAAAGGAGCTACCACCACAGCTTAAGGGTGCGGCAGCAACTCTTGGAGCCGGAGCTAAATATGTTGCGCCAAAAGCTGCTAGATTAGCATTAAAGGCAGGAGTTGCAACTGCTGGAGCAACACTTGGAGTGGCAGGAGGCTTAGCTACGGCAGACGATAGCAATATTTGGAAAATGGGACTAGCAGGTGCCGCTGGAGGCTGGGTTGCAGGTTCTGGAATAGGAAACTTGGCAACCTCTACGCCTGGTACATTAGGACAAATAGAAGAAAATGCAAAACGTGAATATACAGTAGCAGCATATGGAGAAGATGCAGAAAAGGCAAGACAGCAAAAAAGGTCAGATGAATTGGCAAAAAGAGATAAAGCAAGAAGAAAAAAATATGCTGATGAACTTAACCTAAAAACTAAAAAACAAATTGACGAAGCTATGAATCTTGCACAAAGGTATAGAGAAAGTGGTATAGTAGATGATGATATTACTATAAAAGCTATGAAGGCAGAAGGCTTTGGAGAAGATAAAGCGTCAGAAGAAAGAATAATACTAGCAAGTCTTGCAGTGGAAACAGGAGATGATACAGATAAGATTGAACAAATAGGAAAGAGGTTACAAGAAAGAGGAGTATCTGAACCAGATGCAAGAAAATATACGGATGGAATAAGAGGTTTCTATAATAAAGTTTAGAATATTCTACAAAGGCAATTGGGACAGAATTTACACTGTCCCAATTTGCAAAATAAAGAAATATTATAGTGCATATAACTAAAACTAATAAAAACAAATACAAGGAGAGAATGTAAAGTATGAAAAAAGCTATATCCGAATGGTTTGTTAAAAATAAAATAAAAATATTAATTGTTATCATATGTATTTTATTAATTTTCCTAGTGAATAGATTATTAGTGTTTATTGGTAGTATAAATAGAAATAGCAACACAAATCAACTTATTGGAGGTACAGGAATAGAAAATGATATAATATATAATAGTGTGACATTAGAAAGTGTAGAGTCTGTTACAATGGGAGACGACATGAACAGAACACAAGCGCAATCGCTAGATACTGTGGACGAGTTTATTTCTTATTGCAATGAGCAAAAAGTAGATGAAGCATATAATTTGCTTTCAGATGATTGTAAACAAGAGCTTTACCCCACAGTAGAAGATTTTAGAAATAGCTATTATAATAGAGTTTTTAATGGGCAAAGAAAAAATGTTTCTTTATCAAACTGGAATGAGAACATATATAAAATAGAAATAAACGAAGATTCCTTATCTACAGGCGTTTATAATGAAGGAAATACATTGCAAGATTATATTACAATAGTTGAGGATAGTGAAGGCAATCTAAAACTAAACATAAATAGTTATATAGGTAAAGAAGAATTACAGAAAACAGGAAGTAACAGAAATGTAGAAGTTACAGCTATAGATGCTGATAAATACATGGAATATCAAACAGTTACATTTAAAGTAACAAATAATTCCAATAGCGAAATAATGTTAGATGACAAAACATATCCTGAGACAATGTATATGGAAGATGAAAATGGAATTAGATATCCGGCATATTCACATGAAATCAGCGATGCAGAGCTTAGATTAAGTCCTATGCAAACAAAAGAAATAACAATAAAATATTACAGTAGTTATGGTACAAGAAAAAATATAACTTCAGCGGTTTTTTCAGGAGTTGTATATAATTATACAGCATATAGTGCGAATACTAATGTAGCTAAAGACTATGGAAGCATTATAGTTGACTTAGAGTAGATTTGATTTTATAAATTATACATACTAATAGAAAGGGAATTTAAGATATGGCAAATAATACTAGTGAAGAAATTAAATATCGAGTAAAAAGAGCATTAAAAACAGTAGGAAAAGTGATACTCATAAAACTTTTGCCTATCATACTTATTATCCTAGCAATAATAGTTCTGCTTTCCGGTATGACCTTTTTAGATACGATTATTGATGCAGAACGAGTTGAAGGAGATTGGTCAAACACTCCGTATGCAGCAAGTCAATATACTTCTGATGTGAATATTGCAGAAGATGGTACCATAACTACAAGTATGACAGCACAAGAAATATGGGATGAATTATTAAAAAATAATAGTAATATTGAAGAATTTTTAGATGGACCAGAAGAATTATTGGAATTAATGAATGCTGAAATTATTACAAACTATCCTGATACAAGACCAGATCCAGACGAACCGATAGATTGGGACAAAGTAAACAAAGATGTCAATTCTAATGAAACATTTGGTATAATAAAATTCAAAAGAGCCATGGAAGATGGTGGAGATCCAGTAACAATGGTATATGCAGACCCAGATACTTTTAATGGCTGGGTACAAGAGTATAATGCTACTGGAAGTGAAGAAGCAAGAAGAAATGCATTAACTCACTTTACAATTCAAAAAAATGAAGCAGCATTTAATACGGATAATAGTACGACAGGCTCTGGAAATACAGGAGAGGCAACAAATACTCTTGATACGGGAACAACCAATACAGTAGATGAGGGTTTTTCAGTAAATACGACTGGGGGAAATACAGTCACAACGGAAGAAGAAAGCGAAGCTACCAATGATGCGAACACAGGAAGTGGAGTTAGCTCGTTGAGTAATGTTCTATTCATAGGAGACTCAATAACAGTAGGCTTGAGAGATTCTGGACTGATTTCAGGAGCTACATTCATGGCACAAGTTGGTGTTAGCCCTTCATATTGGCTAGAAAACATAAACAGTTTACCTCTAGATTCAGATAATATTCAAGCAGTATGTGTTATGCTTGGTGTAAACAATACTTCTCAAACAAACCAAATGAAACAATTAATTGATGAGTTGGTAAGTAGATACCCAGGAAAAACAATTTATGTTCAAAGAGTACTTCCTGTAACAAGCAACTATACAACCATTAATTATAACGAGATGAACCAGAACATTTCAGCATATAATAGCGAAATTGAGAGCTATTGTAGTGGGAAAGCAGGAGTGAAGTATATAGATACATCAGCTGGCTATGTGGATACTAGCGGAGCAGGTGTAAATAATATGTTTGCAAATGATGGCTTGCACCCTACAAACTATGAACAGCTAAAAACCAATATTGAGAATGCAATAGTAAATGGTGGAAGTGGAACATCAGGACAAGCAGGACTAAATCTAGGAACAAGCAAATACTATGTGGTTGTTGCAACATGGTCAGAAACTCAGCAGATAGTAGAATCAAACGACCCTTCTGTTGCAACAGTAAATGTAACAAATTCAACAATGACAACACAGTTAGTAAATTATCAACAAGCTGTAAGAGCGTACACAATGCCATTTGACTATTTATGGTCATGGTTAGTGGCAGGCAGAGATAAAAACTTTGCATTGGATGTAGCAGGCTTAGTATATGATAGTGTCATAGAAATAACTGTACATGATAATGTTACTAAAGTTACGGACACAACTAGGTATGATTACGAAAAAACTGTTAGTCGTCAGCAAGGCGATAGAGTAATAGAAGAACAAGTTTCATACTGGAGAGAAGATACAATAATAAACACAACAAATACTTTAGATATTAGGCTAACAAAAGCAGACGTATGGATAGTTGAATATACGCAGGAATTTACATATCAAGTAAATGATAGGACTGAAACAAGCTCAGGAACACAACCATATTCTGGTGGAGGCACAATTACAAGCTCAACTGTAGTAGAAGGCAATAAGTATGTGGCATCGCCAGCAGTAATTAAAGAGAAGACAGACCCTAATGATGAAGAAGAAAACTTTGTAACATTACTACGTGATTATACAGAAGTAAGGAGCAATATTACAAGTGCGCCAGACTGGCTGTTTACAATATTAGAGAACAACGAGCGAACAGTGGATATGGTAGATTTAACCAAGTATTTGCTGTACAAGGCAACAGGAACAGACTTTGGTGTAACTTCATTAGACCTAAGCATATTTGAACCAGGCAGTTTTAACGTTGTAACTGGCATAAGTGGAATATTCGGAAATACAGTACAAGAAAAACTATGGTTTGCCTTAAGAAATGTAGGCTTTAGCGAATATGCTGTAGCAGGAGTATTAGGAAATGTACACGTTGAATCTGGCGGATTTGACCCGGCAGCAATAGAAGGTGGCTCTGGAGAAGGTATAGGTTTAATACAATGGTCTTTTGAAAGAAGGGACGCTTTAGAAGCATATGCAGCGTCAAAAGGTGTTAGCTGGACTGATGTAAATACTCAAATTGAGTTCTTAATAGCTGAGATGACAGGAGAAGGCGCAAATGGGTATGCAACATATAACTTTATTGACAACAAAGGCTATACTAGGTCAGATTGGGAAAATGCTAGTAGTCCGGAAGATGCAGCAGTAGCATTCTGCTGGACATTTGAGAGACCTGCCGGAAATGGCTTGGTAGATAGAAGACAATATTGGGCAAGAGAGTATTATAATCAATTCCACGGAAAACAAATGAGTTCAGGAAGTGTAAGCTCATTGCTACAAGCGGCAGATAGCGTAGCTCAATACTTGGTGGCTAATAATTATACATATAGTGCATCTGATTACAATGATTACACATTCCCTATAGCAAACAGCAGCAAAAGGACATTGTCTTGTAGTTCATATGTTCAAGAATGTTTGCTACAAGCAGGATACACTCAATGCGCTGGCGGAGAGAAAATATGGGCTCGTACAAACCCAGCACTATCACAAAAAGATTTTAATAGTGTGGGAATACAAGTTGAAATAATATATGATATGACTCAAGTACAACCAGGAGATATAATACAATATAGGTCAGACTACCATGTTGTTATAGCATATAGTGTTTCTGGAAACAATGTACAAGTAAAGGGTGTACCAGAGGTGTTAAACAGCAGTGGAGGCTTTAACGGAAGAACAAGAACAATATCATATTTCCAACAAAGGAATGCATATATTGTTAGAATTATAGGATAATATAAACAAACTTACGTAGTAGAATAAGACATTCTATTACGTAAGTTAGAATATATATGTAATTAGAAAAATTTGTAAATATACCTTTTGCAGATATGTGAGAGGAAAGCAGGAAGGAATGAGGATATATATGAATAAAAGTCTTATAAAAAAATTAATAATTATATTTGCTGTTTTACTTGTGGTTGTTCTTATAGTGTTTGCAATTGTCTTAAGCAATCACCCAGAACAAGGAACGCAGATAGATGCCGAAGAACAAAATATAATAGAGATGACAGACCAAATGGAAGAAGAAAAAATGTCTAAGGTAGAGGCAAGGGAAAAATTTTATATAGTAAAACAGAGTGTATATTCATATGTTGATATAATAAATACAAGAAACTCTATATACTATGGATATAATGACGACGGAGAAATGACAAAGCTCTATGACGAAAATGAAAGAATATACAATTTACTAAGTACTTCATATATTCAAGCAAACAACATTACCACAGATAACATAGACAATTTTATAACAAAAATTGATAGTAAAGCACTTTTTGTACCACTTGAAGTGAAATATAGAGGAAGCGATAATTTATATAAATATGCAATAAGTGGTTATATTACAGACTTGCAATACAATATACTACAAAATATTTATCTAATTGTAAATCTAGACTTAAATAATAGTACATTTTCTATAGAACCTATCGCTGAAGTGGATAGTATACAGAATGTAGATTTAGGAACCGAGGAGTTACAACCGATTGAACAAAATGCGGATAATACAGTTGATTATATAACCGCTAATGAGCAATATGTAAGTAACGACTATTTAGATACATTTAAGAAGATGATGTTAAGTAACCCAGAGGCAGCATTTAACCGCTTAGATGCAGAATATAGAGAGAAAAGATTTACAGACTTGGCAGGCTTTACAGAATATATAACAGAAAATAGAGATACAATATTAACTATTACACTACAACAATATCAAACTAACAATTTTGATGACTATACTCAATATGTAGGTATAGACCAATATGGTAACTACTATGTATTTAATGAAAGAGATGTAATGGACTATTCAGTATTGTTAGACACGTATACAGTTGATTTACCACAATTTACAGAAACATACAGTAGCTCTAGTGATGCAGACAAAGGCCTACTTAATATAAATAAAGTAACAGAGGCAATGAAGATGGGAGATTATAACTTTATTTATAGCAAATTAGACGAGACATTTAAGCAAAATAATTTTGCAACAATAGAAGCTTTTGAAACATATATGGATGAATTGTTGTATGACCAAAACAACATAGAAGTCACAAATTACCAAAACAGCGGAGACCTTCATATTTATACAGTAACTATAAAAGACAAGAACGACGCGAGCAGCCAAGCAATTACTAAAAACTTCATTGTAAAATTAACAGACGGAACAAATTTCGTAATGTCATTTAATGTATAACAAATAGAAGCAAAATTTCTTAGAAGGCATAAATAGCCGTAATAAAATTACTGAAAAAACTTACTCAAAAATATAAAATTCTATATCCTTATAAGCTTGAAGCAAGAGAGACTATTTTGTCCCTCTTGCTTCAAGTTGTATCTTGTTAAAACTCTTTTGTGCAATAAATTTTAAGCTTGTGGTACCTAGTAAGTTTTCTTTCATTGCAATTTTGTTCCACTCTTTAACTGAAACTATTCTGTCTAATTCTTTCATCTTTTGTATTGCTCTTTTGAATTCTTCTTCCATAGGCAACACCTTCTTTTTAATCACACAGGGAAAATATGGGAGTTCCATGTGCGATTGCTATATTTTAGTATATTATAGCATATTCTGTCGGCGCAATTTGTCGAAACCTGTCAGCATGAGTAAGTATATTCATAAAATTATTTTCCCATTTATAATGAAATTTTGCGAAATAAATGATATAATGTAATTGTAAGAATTGGAGTGATTGAAAATGAAGGATAAAAAGAGACAAGAAGTAATTGGTAACATGCTAAAAATAAAAAGTGCAATTGGAGAAAGATTAGAAAAAAACGAACAAGAAATTGACAACATTGGCTACTACCGCGACTTTAAGTTTAAAAATACAGAGCTTGGAATAGAGGACGTATATATTGTAAAGTTAAAGTATAAAGAAGGCAAAAAGAAAAAACAAGAGCGAGACGACCAAAAGGAAAGAATAGTCTACGAGATATATGATGAAGATTCGAATTTAATAGCTTTAGTAGACGAGACGGGAAAGGTTCAGTTTGAACCTTCATATATAGAAAGCTTGAAGGAGATAGATGAGAACTATTTTGATACTTTGGGCTTAGAGAATGCTGAGTTTGAGTTGCCAGAAGAATTGGGCAAGGATGATTTGGTATTAAATGGTGAGGAGCTATCGATTGAGGAAAACAAGAAAAAATTGGAAGAAATTTCCAAGGTTGTTGATAGCAAAAATATTAACTCGTATTCAGAACTTCAAACAGACCAGACTGTGGCATTTGAGAAGATAACAAACAAGCAGGAGTTAGACCCAAATGTTAAGGTTACTCAAACAGAGACTTTGGCTGATATGATACCAGAGATTAAACAAAAGGGTATTGTGAAGGTTGGAGTGGTTTATTCTGATGCTGCAAAAGGACAGAGTGGAAGGTTTTCATTTGTAGGAATTGACAAAAATGGACAGATTCAAACTATTGATAGCTTAGAAAATACTCAAGGGACAACAACTGGTCAGACTGTAACATCGATAAACAGCAGAGATGGAAGCGTTGTGGAAGAAGAACAAGTTGCAGGAATGGTAAGAATTAATGGCAGAAATGCTATGAATGGGCAGGAGGAGCTACTTTCTGTTAAAGTAGGGCAGTATGGAATACTTGAAGTTGACTATGTTAGAGCTGAGCTTAGTGAGGATAAGGAAACTAGATATATATCAGCACCAATTGAGACAAAGAATATTAAGTCTACTACTAGAAATGTTAGGGAGTTTATGGATAAGAGCAAAAATACTAATATGGAGGATGAGATTGATAGAGCAAAGCCAGAGCTAGCAAGAGATGGGGAAACTAGAATGCGAAATATCGATGATACAGCGTCGAACGATATGCTTACTCCAGACGATATTATTGTTTTGGAGGATGGAACTAAGACTACACTTAGAAAAGAGGCGGAAAAAGACCACGTTTCGCCAGAGGACTTTACAAAGAGATACAATGAGGGAACTGGAAAAACGCCAGATGAGATTATAGATAATATTCATGACGAGTATGCTGAGGAGTACGGTGCCCCAACCAGAGATTTGTAGAGGAAAGGAGGGAATAGTTATTTATGAAAAGTAAGTGAATAAAACTCACTTTCTAAAAATATAATGTAGAAGGTGAGTTTTTTATGAGGAAAATTGGATGTAAGCTTATTGGTGTTATGCTAGTATTAGCGGTAATTCTGAGTTTTACAAAGGCAGTTGAGGCAAATAGTGATGCTGAAGAATTGGAAACAAATTCCAGAATAGCATTAATTTATGATAGGGCTTCTGGACAAATATTGTACGAGAAGAATGGAGAGAAGCAAACACCAATGGCATCTACAACTAAGATAATGACAGCAATTGTTGTTTTAGAGAATGCAGATTTAACAGAAACAGTAACAATAAATGCAAAAGCTGCTGGAATAGGTGGCTCGAGATTAGGCTTAAAAAAGAATGACAAAATAACAGTAAATGATTTGCTATACGGTCTAATGCTACGCTCTGGAAATGATGCTGCGGTGGCGCTTGCAATACATGTGGGAGGCAGCATAGAAGGGTTTGCAAATATGATGAATGAGAAAGCAAAGGAAATGGGGCTTACGAATTCGCATTTTGTTGTGCCTCATGGGTTAGATAATGAAGGCCACTTCACTACAGCATATGAGCTTGCGAAGATGGCTGATTATGCTTTAAAAATAGATAAGTTTAGAGAAATAGTTTCTACTAAACTTACAACGATTAATATAAATGGATATCCAAAGGCTATTAATAATACTAATCAGTTGCTAGGGAGCATATCTGGGGTATATGGCGTAAAAACAGGTTTCACAAATGGGGCTGGGAGATGCTTGGTAACTGCTTGCAAAAGGGGAGAACTGGATATTATTACTGTGATTATTGGCGCGGACACAACGAAAATTAGAACAGCAGATACTATTAAGCTAATTGAATATGCAAGTAAAAATTATGAGGTTATAAATATAAAGGAGATAGTGGAAGAAAAGTTTGAGCAATGGCTGAATATAAACGAGGGTAGAATATATGTGAATAAAGGCATGCGAGAACATGTGGAATTGTATTTAGAGGAGCCAGAATTCGAAAATATGGCAGTAATGAAGCATGAGAAGGATAATGTAGATGTAGAATTTAGTAGCATTTTCTACTTAGAAGCGCCTGTTGCAGAAGACCAAGTTATAGGCAATATGAAGGTTTTGGTAAATGGGGAAACTATAGATGTCTTAAATATATGTAACAAAGAAGAAATTGCTAAAAAGGGAATGATGGACTATTTTATGCAGATGTTGGAGATTGTGGGTAAGGCAGAATTTTAAAATGGAACTGTTACAAGTTTTGCAACAGTTAAAATGATTTTGAGAAAATACCCAAATCTTATTGAAGAATTTAATAAATTATTGTATATTAAAATAGCCTTTCGGCAATAAGCTAGAAAAAGACTAGGATTTGCCCTCCTAGTCTTTTATAATGGAAAAAGACTAACCTTTTTGCCCTGTTAGTCTTTTTC
>CALXSA010000017.1 GCA_944390995.1 uncultured Clostridia bacterium | reverse complement strand
AAGAAGCGGGCACAGTAGGTGTGCGTTCGAGAAAAGATGGAGATATTGGTGCAATGGCTGTAGACGAGTTTGTCGCAAAGATTGTAGAGGAAATTGACACGTTTGCAAAATAGAATAGAGTATAGTACCAGATGTTGCAGGACAAGCATATTTTAAAAACAATTATCCTGTAACTAAGCGAAATATTGTGCTAAGCTTGAATAAGTTACATAAATATGGTATAATAAGCATATGCAACCCGTTGAAAAAACAAAATAAGGGAGGTATATTCAATGTTAAGTATGGAAATGCGGTTCACACCATTAGAACCGTCAATTTACGCGAGCAGTTCCACAGAGGAAGTCTGGCAGCGGTACATTGAGGCACTGCGAATTGATGATTCTTCCATTTATAACGCAGTATATGCGAATAAGTTGGAAGAACTTCACAACATGCTGGCACCTGAGAAGATGAGTGAACTGAAAGAGGAGTTCCACATTCTTAGGCAGCAACTGCACAAATGGGCGCAGCATTACGGAGTAGATGTTGTCTTGAAAGGAAGACAGAAAGACTTCGTAGGCATCAACAAGAAGATTCGTCTGTTTTTCCAGACGAAATATCCGTTGGACAAGTTGTTGGACGTGTTTGGCTTCAGAGTAATACTTTGTACTGAGCAGAAAGATTCGCCATTTACGGTGAAACTGTGTTACGAGATGATGAACTCTATTATTGAGTTTTTCGTAACAAAAAGCCGGTGCATTCCACTTGAAGCAGAGCCTGTATTTGATACAGGATTTGACCCTGAGAAATTCAAAGAGGCAGGCATCGTAATTCCTAAGGAGAGACTAATTAATCCGGTGTTTGAGAACAACGTTAAGGATTACGCTGTTAATCCAAAGGACAATGGATACCAAAGTCTGCACGTAATTTTCAAGAAACCGCATGGCCTGATTTTCGAACTGCAAGTAAGAACAACAGGAATGGACATTGTGGCTGAATATGGGAGCGCATCTCATACGGCATACAAACTTGACCGCTATAAGGAGACTGGCATTGACATTGACTTTTCTAAGGTCAATATGCCTGGCTTTGCACTTTTGCCTGATGGCACGATTTACGACCGTATTGGCTTGTGCAAGCCTGTTGACCTGTTTGGCCTCCTTTAATTGCATGCAATCGCCTAGAGATATTTCTCTAGGCGATTGTTTTGGCGCAAAACTTTATAAATATTATATAAACATATAGAATAAAACATTTTTTTGTGATATAATACAAAATGTTGAAGCAAAAAAACTGTTTTTTTGCTCCGTCCCTAAAAACAGGAAAGGAGAGACTGAGAAAATATGCCTAGAGCAACTAAAGAAGCTGAAAAAACAATGGAAAAGAATTTAGAATATATTGGTCTAAATTTAAACAAGCTACCTACTTTCTTAAAGAGTTTTGAGAGTTTAAATTTCAGGCCATCTAAAGCATATGATGACACTATTTATAAAGTGTATAAATATATAAATATAAAGAATATAGAGCTTTTGATAACACCTACAGATAGATTGACTGATTTAAAAGAAAAGTACAAACTATCTGTGCCTCTAAGTGTGTGTTTAGATTCGAAAAAAGAAGATAATATAGAAAATTTTGCAAATTTTATGAAAATGGTTGCAAACCTTGACAAAAATAGAATAGAAGAAATTGCAAAAGAACAAGAAGGTTTAAATGAGAAAATACCATATGAAGTTAAGTATCCAAACAATTATATTTGGCAGATTTATTATTCAGATTATGCAAAAAAGTATTTTATGTTGGTGCCTGTAAAAGAGCAGGACAATAATGCATTACTATATTTGTTAAAGGAGAAGATTGCAAACTCAAGGGCGAGAAAGCCTAGATTTATTTTTGCGCCAGTGAGTCATTTGGAGTATTCAGGGGCGTTTTTGACCAAGTCAGAGATTGAAGATGTAGAGAATTATTTATGGTTTTTTACAAAGGAATGGCCGAATGTATATGAAGTTTATGATAAAGAAGATAACATGTTTGTAAAAATCGTTGGGACGACTAGCGTTTACGACAAAATTAAGAGTACATATGCAATAAGTTTATACAGCAGAAAAGAGGCTAGCGAGTTTTACAAATTGCTTAAAGCTATGTTTATACTAGCAACAGGAGCTAAAGAGGAATACAAATTTGAGACGAAAATAGGTGAAGATGGAAAACTGGAATTTTGGCTAAAAAATACAAAATTGGAGTACAGCAAGCTTTCTGAGTTTATTAAATTGGAGTATATAGAGAAAATAGATAGATTAAAAAAAGAAGTAAAGGAGCAAAAAGAGCTAAAAAGAAAGTTAAACAAATTCAAAGGTATAATTGAAGATTTAACGGAAGAATATTTAATGAAACAGAGGCAAATTGCTACATTTTTGGAGTGTAAAAAAACTTTTTTTGGTAAAGTAAAATATTTCTTTAAAAAGAAAAAAGATGTTAAACCAGAGAAGAAGACGATAGTTAAAGAAAAAAGAGAAGAAATAAAAAAGGATGATACATTAGAGCAGTTCTATGAGCTTAAGCAGCAATATACAATAGAAGACTTAATAAATATCTGCACAAAGCTTGAGTCTGTTGTTAAGGAAAATACTAATTTGAACTTGGATATAAATGCAATTGAGGCTAAAAAAGATATTTTATCTAAGAAAATTGATAATGCAGAGTTGTATATTAAGGAAATAGACAAACATAAGAAAAGTATTTTTGAATTTTGGAAATTTACTAGCAAGGACGAGGTTCAGACTTTAAATGAGGGCGAGGAGAAGGAAGAAGAAGAAAAAGCAAAAATGGCAAAATATTTTGATTACGAAACAGACTTAGAAGACTTGGGACAGATGGTGGATGAGGTTCAAAGAAGAAAATTATCTAAAACTGAAACTGATGCTATTTTTGCAATAAAGCAAGTGCCAGATTCATTTAAGGAGCTAGAAAAGGACAAAGAAAATGATATTGAAATTTATGTAGAGAAAGACGAAGAAGAAGTAAAAAAAGAAAAAGCAAGAACCAAAAAGGTTAATCATTTGAGCCGTGATTTAGCTAGCTTGAAAAAAGATTATGAAGAAAATATTGAAGTAATAAATAAAAAAGATTTCGATATTTTTGGAGGCTTAATTGAAGATAAAACTAAGATAAAAACATTGAACAACGAAAAACACAGAGAAATTGAAAAGGATAAGTATAAGGTTTTAAATATAAATTTGGAAACAGACTTAAAATTATATACGGAAAATTTGGAAAGTTACTTAAAACTTATACGAGAGGCGTTAAATAAAATTAAATCTCCATATAACATGTCTGCTTATTGCATAGGAACAAAGAAGAATTTAAAAGGACTTAACATACTTAGCATTAACCCAAAAGATGCATTTGAAGGCGAGCTTTTGAGCAAGAAAAACAAGATAACACTTTGCAAAATAGATATTAAAGAAAATGCACCACTTTTGTTTTATTCAAACATCATTTTTTATGATAATTTTAATAAAACGTTGCCTTTGGGAATGAATTTGTCTTCAGATGTGCTTATTGATGCAGACAAATTAAATCTAAAATTCAGCAAAGAAGAAAGTTTTTATATAAATTATAAAATTGACGAGTTTGACTACGGTACCAAGGAGATTGTGGTTTATGAGTATGAAATGCAGGAATAGGTTTTCCTATTTTTGCATTTTTTTACTTGACAAAACGAACATATGGTTGTATAATGCTAAGCGAACAATGTTTTGTATAAAACGACTACTTAAATGTAAAATAATTAAATTACTACTGAGCTAAAGCAGTATAAAATATTATATCTTTTGGGAGGTTCACATGGTATCTACATTGCATATTAAAAATATAGGGATAATTGAAGATTTAATAATAGATTTTAATGAAGGTTTTAATGTTCTTACAGGAGAAACTGGTGCGGGTAAAACGCTTATAATAGGGGCACTTGGAATTATTGCAGGTGGCAGATTTTCCAAAGATATGATTAGAAATGGAGAAAAGTATTCGTTTGTAGAGGCAAGTATTTTTTGTCCTGAGAGTCCAGAGGCTATTGATGGAAATATAATAGTTTCAAGAGAAGTGTACTCAAATGGTAGAAATTCTTGCAAAATTAATGGAAGGCTTGTTACTGTAAATGAGCTTAAGGAGTTTATGGCAGAAAATATAAATATTCATGGGCAACAAGACAATCAAAATTTATTAAACCCAGCTAAGCATATAAATTATCTGGATGACTTTATAGGTGAAGACATTGCAACTATAAAAGAAAAATATGCTGAGCTTTATAAAAGATATAATCAGATTAATACAGAGTTAGATAAAAATTATGGAGATGACAAGGAAAAAGAAAGGAGACTGGACTTATTAAATTATCAATTAAAGGAAATTGAAAATTCTAATTTGAAATTAGGTGAGGACATAAAGCTTCAGGAAGAACACAATATAATGAAAAATTCAGAAAAATTGCAGGAAAACCTAGAGATAATAGACCAAAGCCTTAATAATCAAGCGATTGAAAGCGTTTCTAATTCTATTAGAGCGTTAGAAAAGATTTCGAGTTGTGGTGAGGTATATCAAGACAAGCTTTCTGAATTAAAAAATGTATATTATGAAATACAAGAACTTGCAAGAGATATATCTGGTATGAAAGAAGATATTTTTTTTGATGAGCAAGAAAGAAATAATGTTGAGGCAAGGCTTGATGAAATATTTTCACTAAAAAGAAAATATGGTAATAGTATTGAAGAAATTTTGGCATATAAAGAAAAGTTGGAAAAAGAAATCTCAGAAATTGAAAATTTGGATGAGATAAACAATAAACTAAAACAAGAAAGAGAAATTGTAAAAAAGCAAATGGTGGACTTATGCACACAGATGAACGTACTAAGAAATAAATATGCGGAAGTATTATCAAGAAAAATAAACAATGAGTTAAAAGACTTGGAACTGAACAATGCAGTTTTAAGAGTTGATGTAGAGAAATTAGCAAACGATAAATTTAATTTGAATGGCTTAGACAAAGTAGAATTTATGATTTGCACAAATAAAGGAGAAGAAGAAAAAGAGCTTTCTAAAATTGCATCAGGCGGAGAAATGTCAAGAATAATGCTTGCAATAAAGACAGTTCTAGCAGATGTAGACAAAGTGCTTACTCTAGTGTTTGATGAGATAGACACAGGAATTAGTGGAAAAGCCGCAAGAGCTGTTGGCGAGAAGTTAAAAACAATTTCCAAAAACCATCAAGTAATGGTTGTAACTCACTCTGCCTCAATTGCAGCAAAAGGCGAATACAACTATTTTATAAAAAAAGAAGTAAAAGACGATAAAACATATACCAACATAAAGTTATTATCTGAGCTAGAAACAATAAGAGAAATAGCGCGAATTTCATCAGGAGACATTACAGACATATCTATGGCGCACGCAAGAGAACTTAGAAAAGGCGCATAGGTGAATACTACAAAAACATTACAGAAATATTACATTTTTGTTACATTTGTGTATAAAATAAATGGACAAGGAAGTTGGCAAGAATATAATGGCACAGGCATTACAGGCTTAAGCCATGGAGATAAAGTAACAGCTTGCTTAACGAATGCAAGCCAGACAACATATGGCCCAGAGGCAGAATTTGATATACAAGATACAACAGACCCAACAGTAACAGTAACTGCACAAGGCTCACCGAGTACAAATAGTATAACTGTTACCGCACAGGCAAACGATAATGAAAGTGGAATGAAGGATAGCCCAACCTACACATTCCAATACAAGACGAGTGGAGCAGGTAGTAATGCAATTGCATCATCTGAAAGTCAAACAGATGCATATAATGTAGGCAATGGCCCACAAGCTAGTACTACAGGAAACGAAACAGGAGTGTATGATATGAGTACAGGTGATATGTCAGGTGTATTTACTCTTTCATCAATAAATGGCTTTAAATCTCTATCCTGTTTTTGCAAAGTTATAACATACTGAACAATAAGTCGAATACATAGGAATTTTTGTACAAATGTAGAATAATATAATTGTGTGCTTAAGGTAAATACAACCTTAATATACAATTACTATAAAAAACGGAGGAAAGAAAATGAACAAAGAAGTATTAAAAGTTACAGATTTAAAAGATATGCTAAACAAAACAGGAGAACTTTATGGAGATAGACCTGGATACACAATAAAAACGGGCGATGGAGAACGCAAAACATACACACATAAAGAAATAAGAGATATGATTAATTATCTTGGAACAGCATTGATTGACCTGGGGCTAAAGGACAAAAGAATTGCAGTTATCGGAGAGAATAGATATGAATGGGAGCTTGCATATATGTCTATTGTTTGTGGTACTGGAACTGTAGTCCCTATTGATAAATCTTTGCCAGCAAATGAATTAGAGGAAGTTGTTGAGAGGTCTGAGGTTGAGGCAATTTTCTATTCACAAAAGTATCAGGAAATTGTTGAAAAAATAAAATATAGTGAGAAAAACAAGCTAAAGCATTTAATTTCAATGGACTTAGAAGGAAATATTGAGGGCGTTTATTCTCAGAAAGAATTAATTGAAACAGGAAAAAAATTAGTAGAGCAGGGCAACAGAGAATTTTTAGACGCTAAGATAGACCCAGAAGAAATGCAGATCATGTTATTTACTTCTGGTACTACATCTAAATCAAAAGTTGTAGCACTATGCCATAGGAATTTAGTTTCTAATGTAATGGATTTTGCGTCTATATTAGATGTTGATTCAAATGATAGAATTTTATCATTTTTACCATTGCATCACGTGTTTGAATGCACAACTGGTATGTTATATTCATTATACATAGGTGCAGAAAGATTTTACTGCGAAGGAATTAGACATATAGTAGAAAACTTGAATGAATACAAAATTACTTTTGCTTGTTTTGTTCCAGCAATTTATGAAAATATGTATAAAACAATTTTAAAAGGACTAGAAAAACAAGGAAAATTAGAAGCAGTTCAAAAATTAATGGAAGCTAATAGAAACAAGACAATGGCTGAGAAGAAAGAAATATTTAAAGATATTCACAATATATTTGGTGGTTGTATACGTCTATTTATTAGTGGGGCTGCGGCTTTAGCACCAGAGGTAGAGAATGCGTTTAGAGATTGGGGACTTAATTTATGCCAAGGATATGGACTAACAGAGAGTTCACCTGTAGTGGGCTGTGAGACTAATACTGAATTTAGAGTAGGTTCAATTGGAAAAGCATTACCTCATGTGCAAGCAAGAATAGAAGACCCAAACGAAGAAGGTATGGGAGAACTTATGATAAAGGGACCAAATGTTATGCTTGGATATTATGAAGATAAAAAAGCAACAGATGAAGTACTTAATGATGGCTGGCTTGCAACTGGTGATTTGGCAAAAATTGATGAAGATGGATACATATTTATTTGCGGAAGAAAGAAAAGCGTTATTGTTTTGAAGAATGGAAAGAATATTTTTCCAGAGGAGATGGAAAACTTAGTAAATAAAATTGAAGGGGTAAAGGAATCTTTCATTTTTGGAAAACAGCAATCTGATGACAAGGAAGATATAAAAATAAATGTTAAAATAATATTTGACAGAGATATTATGAAAGAGGCATACAAAGTAGAAACAGACGAGGAAATACGCAAAGTCTTGTCAGACAAAATAAAAGATATAAATGCAATAATGCCAAAATATAAGGCGATAAGAGGAATGCTAATTTCTGATGAGCCTCTAATTAAGACAACAACAGGAAAGATAAAAAGACAAGCAAACTTGGAAGTAATAGAGAAATAGAACTAAAAATAAAAAAATGTGATGATACCTCTTAAGTAGACAGAGTAAATAAACAAAGTCAACTTAGGAGATATTTTTGCGTGCAGGGAAAAAATATTTGGAAAATTCTTTAAAAAAACTATTGACAATTGAACGTACATTCAACTATAATATAGTAAAGTTGAATAAATATTCAACTAAAACTTTAAAAACTATTTTTAAAGTGAATAAATAGGTCTAAAAAGGAGGAACTTCAGATGTCAAAAAATGAATTTATATGTGATTGCAATATTATTCATGAAGATGTAGTAAAAAGAACACTAGCGAAAATGCCGGAACAAGATGTTTTTAATAAGTTAGCAGAATTTTTTAAAATTATTGGTGATACCACAAGGACTAAAATTCTATTTGCATTAGATGAAAACGAAATGTGTGTATGCGATATAGCAAATGTACTGGGAATGAGTAAGTCTTCAATATCACATCAGTTAGGAACGTTACGAAGAATGGGCATTGTAAAATGCAGGAGAGAAGGAAAAGAAGTGTATTATATGCTTGATGATGAGCATGTAAAGCAGGTGTTTGAGGTGGGTTTTGCGCACATTGAACACAAAAAATAAATGAAAGGAATGTGAGTTTATGAAAAAAGAGCTAATAAAAATAATAATTGCACTTATACTATTTGTAGTTGCGATGGCAGTAGACTTTCAAAATGATTGGATAAATAATGGCATTTTTATTGTCAGCTACCTTATTGTGGGTTTTGAAATTTTAATAAAGGCAGTAAAAAATATTTTTAGAGGTAAAGTTTTTGACGAAAACTTTTTGATGTCAGTTGCAACCCTAGGAGCATTTGCGATTGGCGAATCTCCTGAGGCAGTGGCAGTTATGCTGTTTTATCAAGTGGGAGAGTTATTCCAAGACTATGCAGTGGATAAATCTAGAAAGTCCATTGCTAGTTTAATGGATATTAGACCAGACTACGCAAATTTATTTGAAGACGGAAAAGAGAAAAAAGTAAGCCCAGAAGAAGTGAAAATTGGAGATACTATAGTTATAAAACCGGGTGAAAAAGTTCCACTAGATGGAGTAGTTACAGAAGGAAAGACTACATTAGATACAAAAGCATTAACTGGTGAGTCTGTACCAAGAGATGCTGGAAAAGGCGATACAGTATTTAGTGGTTGCATTAATTTAAGCGGAACGATAAAAATGGAAGTGACAAAAGAATTTGGAGAGTCAACAGTAAGCAGGATACTAGACTTAGTAGAGAATGCTAGCAGCAAAAAAGCGAAATCTGAAAACTTCATTACAAAATTTGCAGCATACTATACACCAATTGTAGTGCTTATAGCAGTAGTACTTGCAATAGTGCCACCTCTAATTGTAGAAGGCGCAAGTTTCCAAGACTGGCTATATAGAGCATTATCATTCTTAGTTGTGTCTTGCCCATGTGCACTAGTAATTTCAATACCTTTAAGTTTTTTCGGTGGAATTGGTGGAGCATCGAAAATGGGAGTGCTTGTAAAAGGTAGCAACTATTTGGAGGCATTATCAAATGCAGAAATAATGGCATTTGACAAAACAGGGACAATTACAGAAGGGGTATTTGAAGTACAAAATATTGAACCAGTTGGAATTGGCAAAGAGGAATTGTTAAAAATAGCAGCATATGCAGAGCATTTTTCGAACCATCCAATTTCTAAATCAATTAAGAAGGCATATAACAACACGATAGATGAAAAAGAAATTATAGATTCACAAGAAATTTCTGGAAAGGGAATTGAGGCAAAAATTGGTGACAAAAATGTACTTGCCGGAAATGAAAAATTAATGAATGAAAAAGGCATTGAGTTTGAGAAATGCACGCATATTGGAAGTGTTGTATATGTAGCAATAGACGGAAAATATGTAGGCCACATTGTAATCGCAGATAAAATAAAAGAAGATGCAAAGAGAACTATAGAAGAATTAAAGAAAAACAATATAAAACAAACTGTAATGCTTACAGGAGACAGAAAAAATATAGGCGAAGCAGTTGCAAAAGAGGTAGGAATTGATAAGGTTTATACAGAGTTATTGCCAGACGGCAAAGTAGAAAAAGTAGAAGAATTGCTAAAAACATGTTCTGAAAAAGGAAAGTTGGCATTTGTTGGAGATGGAATAAACGACGCGCCAGTACTTGCAATGGCAGACATTGGAATTGCCATGGGAGGCTTAGGAGCGGATAGTGCTATTGAAGCAGCTGACATTGTAATTATGACAGACCAACCTTCAAAAATAATTAGTGCAATGAAGTTATCTAAAAAAACAATGCGAATAGTAAAAGAGAACATTGTGTTTGCAATAGGCGTCAAAGTCTTAGTTTTAGTACTAACTGCACTTGGTCTATCGAGCATGTGGCAAGCCGTATTCGCAGATGTTGGCGTTTCGGTTATTGCAATACTTAACGCGCTAAGAGTCTTGAGAGTTAAGAATATTAAATAGTTCGAAAAAAATGAATTGACCTCTTGACTTAAAGCAAACTTTAAGTGATATAAGATAGGAGGAAGGAGGATAGACAAGATGGAAATCAAACAGATATTGGAGAAGCTTAAAAATAATGAAATAACATTGGAGCAGGCAGAGGCGCAGATAAAGCACAACCAGTATGAAGACCTTGGCTATGCAAAGATTGACCATCAACAAGCGAGATATTTGCTTCATCAAATCAGAAAAGCTTTTTGAAAATGGAGCATTAGATGTATTTTACACACCAATCTTCATGAAAAAAGGCAGACCAGCATACAGACTAACAGTAGCATGCAGGAAAGAGAATATGGACAAACTACAAAATATAATATTTAGAGAAACAACAACAATAGGAATAAGATATAGAACTGAGTCAAGAACCGAATTGCCAAGAGAAGTAGTTGAAATTGATACACAATATGGCAAGCTTAAAGCAAAAAAGGTTACAAGT
This sequence comes from uncultured Clostridia bacterium, assembly GCA_944390995.1. The sequence goes on along the minus strand of CALXSA010000017.1, from coordinate 13,373 downwards.
GACGGAGAAACATATGTATATCCAGAATACGAAAGTATGAAAGAGCTTGCGAAAACAAACAATATTCCTTTAAAGGAGTTGTATAAGTTGACCGAGCTGTTTTTGGGGACGGAGCAAAAAAACAGTTTTGACAACATATAAAAAAATTGTATAAAAGGAGAAGCGCAAAATGGCAACAATAGAAGATTTCCAAAAGCTAGACATAAGAGTAGGGACAATAATAGAAGCAGAGAATTTTGAAAAAGCAAGGAAACCAGCATACAAACTAAAAATTGACTTTGGAGAAGAAATAGGAATAAAACAATCTTCTGCACAGATAACAGCCTTGTATAATGTACAGGAACTTAAAGGGAAGCAAGTTCTAGCGGTGGTAAATTTTCCACCAAGGCAAGTTGCAGACTTTATGTCTGAGGTGCTAGTTTTAGGCACATATAGCAGAGATGGAGTTATATTAATTACTCCAGACAAAGTGGCCGAAAATGGCGACAAGCTGGGATAAGTGGTGCGAACCAGTATCTTGTAACCATCTTTTTGTCAACATTTCCATACTAGTTGCAATTTGATTTTTGGTATGTTATAATCGAGACGCGTTAAAGTTAATTGCTTCTATGATATTAAATACAGTATAATGGAAAGGGGATATATAGTATGATAGTATCAAAAATTTATGAAACGAAAGAAGAAGATATAACAGCAGTTGTTTATGAAGATGGAAAGTGCACCAATTTTATTTATTCACCTGAATTAGTTGCTGTGGAGGAAGGGTTGCTTCAAGACGCCAAATATGGCTTCCCAGACGCTTTTTCTTATGAGAATGAGATTTCTGAGGGGCACTCATTAGAGGAAATGGTAAAACTTCAAGAAGAAGAAAGCAAATTAATTGCAGAAGTAGGAGAACAAATAATTGTCTATCCTCAACGTATGAGCCCAGACACTCAAGAGCTTTTTGAAATTGAATTAGGAGAAGAATTTTGGAATGAAATATTGCAACAAGTAGATGGTGACAATGGAATTCAAGTCAATATGTAATCGATTAGAAGCAGTTTGATAGCTGCTTTTAATTTGCCAGAATAAGAAGATTATTTTACAGAAATATTACAATTTAACAAATTTCTAAAAAGTACTTGTCAGATGCATGCTGATAGTATACAAATTACTTGTGATGAAATAAAAATGTACTAACAACAAGAAAATAGTTCAAAATATAACTAAAGTAGAAAGTTGTATAATATGAAAGGAGAGACAAAATGGAAAGAAATGTTGAGACTGTAAGAGAGAGCAGGAGAGTAACGAAAAACACTTTTTAGAAAAAATTCATAAAATATGTTGACATAAGTAATAAAAAATATTATAATGAATATACTTATAAAGTAATATTGCAAAATATTACAAGAGGAGATCCCTAGCCGAATAAATAGGGTAGAACAAAGAGGAAACCCCTAGCCTTATGCTAGAAGTAGCATTAAAGTAGGGTATTATCAAAGCGGAGATCCTTAGCCGAGTACTATTAAGTAGTATTAAAAGTAGGGTATAAAAAAGAGTGGGGGCAAATTGAAGCCCTTGCTCTTTTTTTGCACGAAAGGAGTTGTTATGAACAAACTAAAATTATATAAAGTAGATATAGACTATATAAAATATTTATATCAATTTGATAAACGAGTACAATATAACAAGATGAAAGCAGATGACTATACAAAAAGGAGAGTATATTTAGGAATAGTATTAGAAGTTGATAGGTTTAAATATTTTGTCCCTTTAGAGCATCCAAGAAATTCACATCAAAAAATAAAAAATAATGTCTTTATTTTTAAAATACATAATGGAAAGTATGGAATGTTGGGCTTTAACAATATGATACCTGTTGAAAAAACAGAATTGATAAATTTTGATATAAATAAAGAGAATGTAAAATATAGACAAATTTTAATAAGCCAATACCATTTTTGCAATAAACATATAAATGAAATACAAGCTAAAGCACTAGCAACATATAAAAATAGAAATAAGAATGCGTTTTTCAAAAAGATATGTTGTGATTTTCTTTTGCTAGAAAAGAAAGCGAAAGAATACCAAAGAATAAAAGAGAAGCAGAATAAATAGATATAAAACTGTTCATGCTAAAGAGAAAAAGATGTATTAAAACAGTTGACGAGATTTGTGAAATACATACCTTTTTTAGGACAGGTTTATATCGTTCGAACGAACCAGACCTGTCCCTTTTTGCAATTTTTTGAAAGAAAAGATGTGTCCTTATTTTGACGATTAGAAAACCGGCAATGGAAATGTCGGTTTTCTACTTGTTTTAATAATTATACATATGGTATAATATTTTCATATTGAAGTGATACAGGAATAAAAGTTGCATAACTGATGTATTGAAGAATAATAGAGAGGTGCGAAATGAACAATTATTATGAAATTGTGAGAAATGACCCAACAATAATAAACATTTATAACGAAATTAAAGAATATGAGGAAGCAGAAAATGGAGAATGAATTAAAAGACTTATTATTACAAAAATACAACATTAATGCTGAAAAAGTAGAAAAGAACTCGCAATCTACAATTGGAAATGTATATATTGTATATAGCAAGAATATTAAATATGTAATAAAAATTTATGATAACGTTGAACATACTAATGCAATGGTGAGCCTACATAAAGTAATGGATGAACAAAACTTATATGTTCCGAAAGTCATTTATAACATCAAAAATGAACCATATACTACTTTGGCAAATCAATACATTGTTGTAGTATATTCTTTCTTGCAAGGACATCAGATTGTGTGGGACACAGACAAAATAAAGTTATCAGATGCAGAGATTGATGGAATTGCTAAAACATTAAGAATTTTGCACAGCATAAAAAGTAATGAAATGAAACTGCCTGTACTATCTTTTGGAAATGATGTAAAACGTAAATCTGTGCTACATTTTGATTTGACTAGAAACAATATTTTTATAGACCAGACCAGAATAGGCATTATTGACTTTGACGATGCAAAGTTTGGTGCGTCTGTATGTGATGTCGCTATATTAATTGCTAATTTGTTTTTTTCGAAAAGTAAGGGAGCAAATTTGGAAGGAATGAGGAAATTTATAGATGCATACTATTGGGATGTACCAGACCTAAGAAAAGATGAAAGCCCCAGAATAAAAGAATTTGCGTTGATGTGGATAGAATATGTTTTGAGTGGAAATGAGTTTGATTCCTCTACCACAGAGAGTTTTGAGGCTAGAAAAGTACTAATAAATAGATATTTGTAAAAAGAATGTGGATATTGAAACTTGAGGTACCAGTTTGTGGCCTCAAGTTTTTAGAAAAAAATGTCTGAAATAAATTATGAGCCAAGCGGTAAAGAAAGTGAAGACGTTATTTTTGAAAAAAATACAATGGATAAAACTTATCAGTGCAAGCAAGATAAAAAACTTGAGAGTGCATTGGAGATTGTTTCAAAGGACAATATACTAATATATACACTTGCGTCAGAGAATTTTGAACTTTTGCAAACTATAAAAAACATATTAACAACTGTTGCAAAGAGTATAGAAATTGTTGATATGAATAATATTCCTAACAAAAAGACAATAGAACTATTAAAACTAAATGATGAGAGAACCAATAGAGTAGTTGAGTTTATAAAGAGTGCAGATTTATATTTGGAAAACTATCGATATGAAGAAAACCCAAAATTAGATATAGATATGGATACAGAACAAATAGATGAAAAGACACTAAAAAATCAAAACATAGTAGAACAGGCAAAGCTGTTTTCGGTATACAATGGAAAAGCGGTTCCAAGTATTCAGTTTGATTCAATTGGAACTAGAAAGTTTGCTTCATTAGCAAGTTATATTATAGAAAGCCTGGAAGAAGGGAAAACACTTTTTGTTGATGAGTTGGATAGTAGTTTGCATCCAAAAATAACTAGGGCTATTATTAGTATGTTTAATAATAGCTTGAATAAAAACGCCCAACTGATAGCAACACTACACGATGTGAGCTTACTAGACTGTAAGAGGATGTTCAGAAAAGAGCAAATATGGTTTACAGATAAAAACAAAGATGCAACCGAGCTATATTCATTAAAAGAGTTTAGTTATGAGAATAGTGGCATTAGAGAGACATCAGATATTCAGGATAGATATAGTAAAGGTGCCTTTGGTGCAATTCCTAATCCTGACCTAATATCTTGCCTACTGGAGGTGGAAGATATTGAGGACAAGTAAAGAAAGATAGATGAGATAAATGAAAAGCTGTAGATTATATGTCAGTTGAAGGATAAGAAGGGAAAAACATTGCTATATTCACACATGGAGCTGCTATGACATTTCTACTTATGGAATGGTGCAGCCTGGAGTATATAAATGACAATAAGCATAAGTGTTTGAGTTTTAATGGAAAGATTATTGTTGACAAGATATTTGACGAACCGGAAGTATTTAAGCTGGTTGTAGATGATAAGAATAATGTTATAGAAGTAGAGAATTTGGAGTTTGAAAAATTAAAACAGCTAGAAAAGTATGACCTTGTCAAGACTACTGTGTAAATTTTCTTGAACAAAACAGACAAACATGGAAAACCGGCACAAAATGTCGGCTTTCTACTTGTTTTAATAATTTTACATATGATATAATAATTGCATGTTGAATAGTTAATTAAGCTAGGAGTATGAGGTAACAAATAATACTAGGGTTCAAAGACAATCCGTATAGCTATATTAAAAATAGCACTGCAACGGTTTTAACTTCGCTAAGTGAAGGTTTTAGCCTAGCTTTAGTGGAGAGTGTCACATTAGACACGCCTATTATTTCCACAGATGTAGGGGTCGCAAACGAGCTAATAAGCAAATACAATTGCGGTACTTTAATAGGATATGACGAAGAAGAATTGGCATATGTAATGGAGCAATATATTGAAAGTTATGAAGTGGCCTATAAATTTAATTTAGGAAATGATTTCGATGTAGAGACCGAACTTTCAAAAACATTAGAAGTAATTGAGGATACAATTAACAAAAAAGAAAATAAAAACAAAATGAAGAAGCTACCTTACCTCAAGTATCAAACATACTTGAGGTTTCGTGCATTCTTACACGGACATATTAAAATAACGTATGCATGAGAGTATTGTGTCTACAATCAACACTACGAACAGTCCATGCACTATAAATAACGTTAGTCGGTATGGCATTTTTGATAATAACAAATTCAGTTTTTTCTTAAAGAACGGATATACAAAATTAATAACAAGTATGGCAATTATTCCCCAAGCAAATGAGTAGAACAAACCAATACGTCCATTCAAGTTAAAGGCCTCGCCTGTGTAGTCCCACCACTTTAAAGAGAATAATGCTTCCATTCCAAAGCTTACCACATATTCAAAAAATGAGAATACTATGGCAGCATATATGAAAAGCTTAAAATTGTGCTTTTTGTACTTGCTAAAAAACATAATTAAAATTAATGCACCCCATCCATATATTGGGCAAAGTGGGCCAAAGAGGAAACCTCTTTTAGTAAAATGACCTAAGGAATAAAAGCTGAAAGCTGTTTCCAAGAGCCATCCTACAACTGAAAAAATTAAAAAGTACAAAAAGTATGTATAAATTCTAGGTAATTTTTTTGTTGTACCTTCACCTTTTGGTAAATCTTTTAAATCTTTAATTTTAGAAAACAACTTCGTTTTTTTGTCAGTAGTATTGCTTTCGTTAGTATCGACTTTGTTTTGTTCCATTTCTAATACCCCTTCTAAGATGCAAATCTGCTTAAAGAGACAGCTTTTAGCACCCTTTTCTAAAATACAGTATATATAATACCAAATTTTAGGCCAAAAGTAAAGGCAATAATAATTTCTTAAGAAATTATACCCCAAAATAAAAACCTTGCTAAGCCTTGGCTCTTGTGGTATACTTATTATGTACAAAAAATTAGAGAGGTAGAGAAATGAGACTAAACATTGTATTAGTAGAACCAGAAATACCACAAAATACAGGGAACATCGCAAGGACTTGTGCTGCGCTTGGGGCTAAGCTACATCTTGTGCATCCGCTTGGTTTTAGCATATCTGAAAAGGCTGTAAAAAGGGCAGGACTTGATTATTGGGATAAACTTGAGATTGAGGAGCATTTGTCTTTTGAGAAGTTTTTGGAAAAGTACAAGCCAGAGGAAAATAATATGTTTTTTGTTACAACAAAGGGAAAGCATGTGTATTCAGAACCAAAATATGGAGAAATGGACGAGATTTTTGCACTTTTTGGCAAAGAGACAAAAGGACTTCCTGAAGACATTTTGTTAAAATATATAGATAAAACAATTAGAATACCAATGAGACCAACTTTGCGTTCTTTAAATCTTGCAAACTCGGTTGCAATAGTTGCGTATGAGATTGAGAGACAGGGTGGGTTCTATGGTTTGGAGGAGATAAGTGAATATTTTGGGTAGTTGGAAAGGAGTAGTATTAATGAAAAGACCAGAATTATTAGCGCCGGCAGGGTCGTTTGAGAAAGCAAAAACAGCATTTATGTATGGGGCAGATGCTGTGTATTGCGGGACAGGTGCACTATCTTTGAGGAGTAGAGCAGAAGTTAACAATGACGACTTGGCGAAAACAATAGAATATGCGCACGGCATAGGAAAAAAAGTATATGCCACTATAAATATTTATGCTTGGGATGAGTATTATGAAGAAATCAAGAAGCAAGCGAAGATGTTAAATGAGCTTAAGGTGGACGGAATTATTGCGTCTGATGGTGGCGTGATTGAAATTTTAAAGGAATATGCACCAGATGTGGATATTCATATAAGTACGCAGGCGAATACTGTAAGTTATCATTCTGCGAATTTTTGGTACAAGAATGGTGCGAAAAGGGTAATACTTGGCAGAGAGATGAACAAGGAGCAGATACGCGAAATAATGAAAAACAAGCCAGAAGATTTGGAAGTAGAGATGTTTGTGCATGGTGCAATTTGTTTTGGGTATTCTGGAAGGTGTTTTCTAAGCGATTTCTTAGCTTCTAGAAGTGCAAACCTTGGAGATTGTGCGCAAAGTTGCAGATGGGCGTACAATGTTTATGTAGAGGAGCATAACAAGCCTGGAAATTTGATGCCAGTTGAGCATGACGAGAAGGGTACATACATTTTTTCATCGAAAGATTTATGCTTGATAAAAGAAATTCCAGAAGTTATCGAGATGGGCATAGATAGCCTAAAGATTGAGGGAAGGCTAAAAACGGAGTATTATTTGGCGTCTGTTGTAAATAGTTACAGATGTGCAATAGATGATTATTTAAAAGACCCTGAAAGCTACGACTACACAAAATATTTGAATGAGCTTGAAAAGACTAAAACGAGAGGGCTTACGACTTTTTATTTTAATAGCAGAGATAATAAAGACTTTCAAGAGTATGACGGAAAACAGTACAATCCAGATTATGAATTTGGTGGCAAGGTTGTAGAGTATGACAAGGATAGGTCGATTATAGAGATTAGAAACAAGCTAAAAGTAGGGGATGTGTTGGAAATTCTAATTCCTGACAATATTGCACCACACAGGTTTACAATTGACAAGCTTTGGGATAGTGAAACAGACGAAGAAGTGGAATTCGTAAACCCTGGAAAGGCGGGGCAAACAATAAAAATGAGACTTCCTATCGAGTGCGAAAATGGCTGGATAATAAGGAGAAAGAAGTAGAAAAAATCGGAGCGAAAAAACTAGATGTGAAATTTTGGTGAGCGCATCTAGTTTTTTAAATTTTCTCCAACTTACCGGCGATTATAAAGCCAACGATTAAAAGAAGTATAGCGGAAATACCTGTTAAATCAAAAGAAATAGGGCTATATAGCACTAGAATGCTGCCTAAAGTAAAACCTATAATAGAATAGTATGTCTGCATGTAGAATTTTTGTAGAAGAACTTTTATTATAACCAAAAATACAATGCAGCCAAGAGCTAGACCGATTCCCATTGGAATTAAAATTTGAAGGTCTAGGCCAGATACTGCATTCAAATAGGCAGGGTAAACTCCCAAACACATCAATATCAAGGTGTTGCTCACTCCAGGCACAACAACTCCGGGCGGACATTAGAAAGCCGGATAATACCAAGAAGCCATTTGAAAAGTTGCTAACTGTATTCGAAAAATTAAGTCTGCTTTCTAAAATGACGAGCAGATAGCCAAAAGTAAATGAGATGGCAGTAAAAAACAAATAGCGAGGTTTGAATTTATGCTCGCTGTTTATTTTTTTTATCAGAAGCGGCATGCTACCAAGAATAAGGCCAATGAAACAGAAACTTGTTTGTACAGGATAATTATTAAATAGTTGCTTCAAAATATTGCTTACTAAAAAAACACCAACAAAGCCTCCAAGTGCGATTGGTAGCAAATATTGAAAATTCTTTTTAAAGTTTTTGAATAAACCCAAAATAGAATTTATTAATTTATCATAAATGCCAAAAATTACGCAAAGCACACCGCTGCTAATTCCTGGCAGAATTGCACCACTTCCAAGCAATATGCCTATAATGAAATCTTTAATTTTTTTCAAGAAAACCACCTGATATAATATTATTCCAATAGTAATGCATTATGCCTAGAGTTTCTTATTGTATAGGAAATTTTGTTGGAAATTTTCTGAGCAACAAGGCTCAAGTTACCTTTGGCTGTGCATATTTGCGAAGTAAAATGCATATGTGGACGTCGGAAGCTTTGCTTCTGCTAACGTCAAATTTTTTTCTGCATTTTGAAAAATTTCTATACGTGAAAACACACTGGTCATGCACTTTTGAATTCTTAAAACATATAATCTATGTATAAGGAAAACGGAGGTGCATTTATGTTTACAGCGTTATGTGGAAGCTTAGGAGCTATAACCTTTCTTGAGTTTTTAAAATCAGCGGTATTTTTAACAGGGTATATATCGACAAACAATCTATTTCCAGAGCCATTGTCATCAGAAGAAGAAAAGGAATATCTCGAACTAATGAAAAACGGAGACGAGGAAGCAAGAAATATTTTAATAGAAAGAAATTTGCGATTGGTGGCACACATATGCAAAAAATATTCTACTGCTAAGACGGACCAGGATGATTTAATCTCAATAGGCACAATTGGCTTAATAAAGGGAATAAACAGCTTTGAAGCGTCAAAAGGAGTTAGACTTGCAACATATGCGGCAAGATGCATAGATAATGAAATTTTAATGTATTTAAGAAGTGCTAAAAAACTAAATGCAGAGGTGTATTTGGAAGACCCAATAGGAAAAGACAAGGACGACAACACGGTCACTTTACAGGAAGTTATTGAGAACGATGAGAGAAGTATTGAAGATGAAGTGGACTTGAAGTTTAAAATTAAAAAACTATATCAAAAAATGAAAGAAGTATTGAAGGACAGGGAAAAGTCAATAGTAGAATTGAGATTTGGACTTAATGGGAAAAAGCCTAAGACGCAACACGAAATAGCTGAAATGATGGGAATATCTCGTTCGTATGTTTCAAGAATCGAAACAAAGGCTATTGGAAAGTTATCAAAGGAATTTCTAAAATAATGATAAATAGCCTTTCAATTTGTCGAAAAATAGTATATAATGTCATACACGGGCAATGCCTAATTTTGAAAGGAGGAAAATTCTATGTTAGATTTTCCGAAGAACCAATTTCAGGTAAGAAATCAGCGAGAAAGGGAGGAGTTAGACAGAGCCGAGGAAATTTGGAAGAAGAACTTTCAAGGAAGACTGATTAGAAGTAGTTATGGAGTTAAGGTGGGACTGATTGCCCCTCTGACCGATACGGTATTTCCTATCAGTCAGAAGCACTCTGCCTACGCCGATTTGCCTTACGGACGAAAGGGCACAGTAGGTGAAGGCGGTTGTGGACCGCTAGCAGTAGAGTATGCGCTACGCCTTATGGGGTTTAACGTATCTCTACTAGATATTGTAGAACAGTGCGACTACAAGGGCTATAGAGCGTACGAGTACAACGACGAAGGCCTAATCATTGGCGCGATGGGAACAGAGTATGCTTTGTTCCACAACCTGGCAATGGAGGTATTTTCCTTAAGAGAAATGCTGAGAGCATTGAAAGATGGCAAGCCCGTCACTTTATTGGTGGACAATGCTATCTACAACAATGATGGAAGCCAGAAGGGTAACCATTTTGTTACGCTCATTGGCATCGGAATAGGTCAAGAGGCAATTATTATGGATGGCAACAAAATTGTCAACCATGATGAGGAAGCAAAAGTGGCCATTCCTCTCAAGGAACTCATTCCTGGCATCAAAGGTGCTTGGAGCTGGGACAAAGAAACAGTAAAAAGGTATCTTTAAATAAAGGTACTAAGAGAAGGACTGCTAGCAATTTTGCTAGCAGCCCTTGCATGCGGAATAAATTTTTATAAAAAAATTTTCGATTGTATTGTAATTTATAAATAAATATTATAAAATAAGGAAAGTAGTTTCGCTACATGTGCATTTCGCTTTGCGAATATGCACAGCCCAAAGAAACTTAACCTTGCTACATAGGAAAATATAAAAAAGAAACGGAGAAAAATATGTATAACAAATATATTTTTATAAACAATAATAGAAGGAAAAAAGCAAACAGTGAATCAATTGTTGCAGAAGAAAACGCAAAGGCTACAAAAGCTTCAGCACAAACTAGAAAATATGCAAAAGGAAATTTAATGCAATTTGTAGATGACTATGTTTTGGTAGATATTGAAACAACAGGACTATCTCCAGTAGCTGATGATATAATTGAAATTGGAGCAATAAAAGTAAAAGATAACCAAATAATTGATTCATATAATGAGCTAATAAAAATTGATAGGAAATTATCACAATTTATTACAAACTTGACAGGTATTACAGATGAAATGCTAAAGAATGGCAAACTTCCTGAAACAGTTTTAAAAGAGTTTGTGGAATTCGTTGGAGAAAATACCATTATTGGGCATAATGTGAATTTCGACTTAGGTTTTTTGCGCAATAAATGCTTGAAATATCTAGATTATAGCCTAAGCAATTCATATGTAGATACAATGTACATGGCAAGGAAATTAGTTCCAGATAGCAGAAATTACAAATTGGGAACTCTAGCAGAATATTTTAATATTAGCTATGAGGGGGCGCATAGAGGTTTGCGAGATGTTGAAATTACATATCGTTTATATAATGAGCTACGCAATTTGGCCTAGAAATTTCGTTTTGGGGACAGGTCTCCCAGCGAAATTTTTTTGTTCTTGCAAGTTTTAATTTTTTTTCAAAAAAAATTCTTTCAAAAAATGGAAAAATAAAAATAAAAAAATTCTCCATAATAATATTGAAAAAAATTTATGGTACCATTAAACCAATTTTTTTTAATATTTAAAATTAATGGAGAAAGGAAAGAGTATGACTAAAAAAATATTAAGTATTTTAGTAATATTAGCATTTTTATTTTTTACATTTCAAATTTCAAGCAATGCTGCTTCAATTCCTCTAAATTCCCTTGATGTTACTGTAAGCGAGACTAAAATTAGACCTGGCGAAAATGTAACTGTAAACATAAATTTTGGTACAGATTTAGGAGCATATACATTTGATGTTGCTTATGATAACAATATTTTTGAATATGTTAGTTCAGAGGGAGGGACCGAAAACGATGATGGCACAAGGGTTAGAGTGACTTTCTATGATAGCACAGGTGGTACGAGCCCTAGAACTAGTATGTCTGTGACATTTAAGGCGAAGGACAGCATAGTTACAACAAACCCTACAGATTTTTCTGTAACAGGTGAAGGGTTGGCAAATGCTGATGCTTCTCAGGAGTATGACGATATTACTTCTCCGGTAAAAAAGAGTGTTACAGTAGAGCCAGATTACAAAGATTATACAATTAGTTTGAATTATTCAGGTAACATTATTATAAATGAAGCAAAGGATATGGAACTTGTAACTAAGTCTGCTATGGGTAAAAATTATGATAATTTGAAGCTTACAGCAGAGGTTGTTAGCAAGCCTTCAGATGATGCTACAGTTAAGCTAATTGCTACAACTAAAACAAGGCAAGAGGTTGACTTAATTCAAGAGGCTTGGGGTGAAGTAGATGGATATGCACTTGGTGGAAAGGATGTTGAGCAGATACTAGAGGTTGCAGGTACTTTTAGCACTGAGGGAAATTACAAAATAAAGTTTAGTATATTGGATAAAGATTCCGGAAATGCTGAAATAGCAACAAAAACAGTTGATGTGACTGCGAAAAGCCAAGCTACAGTCGATGAAGGAAACAAAGACGAGAACGCAGGAGATAATAATGCAAATGGAGGAGCTGGCAATAATGAAAACAACAATCAAAACGGAAACACTGGAAATGGTAGCAACAATGGTAAAGAAAATGTGACTGAAGAAGTACCAGAGACATTGCCTAAAACAGGTATGACAAAATATGGTGCTATAGCAACAGTTCTAGCAGTCCTTGGTACAGGTTATGTTGTTTTGCAAAATACTAGAAAGAAAGTAAAATAATTGTGGTTTAAAATAAATAATTTCTATAAATAAAGTTGTGCTAAAAAACGGAAATATAAAACATGTCACACGTAATAAGAAAAGTGAATTCGCGAATACTCACGGGTCAAGGTAACTTAACTTTGTTGTATAGCAATTCCTATAGAATAAAGCGTGTGGCATGTTACATAAGGGAGAGCTGAGGTGATGGGTGTTAGAAGGTTTTTTCAGCTAGTAATAGTACTTGCAATGTCTATTTTAATTGGGAATGTGGCTTATGGGATGTATGAGGAATTTAGGCTTTCGTCTTATCCGGAAAATAGTTTGAATGCTCAAAACATGCAGGTAGCAAGCGAAAATGAATTAGCACAAAATAATGAAAATAGAGAGAATGATGTTAATTTACCAGAAAAACACAAGGGGTATGACGTAGATGCAAAGCTAGAAATTCCAAAGATAGACTTAGATACTTATGTTTTTGCAGAATATGACGAAGATGCTATGTGGCTGTGCCCTACAAAATATTATGGACCCAGACCAAACGAGGTTGGAAATTATTGCATAGCTGCTCACAATTACAACAAGGAAAATATGTTTGACAAAATAATTAAGCTAAAAGAAGGAGATGCCATATATTTGAGTGATAATGAAAATGGAAAGCAAGAATATTCAGTATATGCGGTTTATAAGGTTGAACCAGACAATACGAAACCTTTGTCGCAAGAGACAAATGGAGATAAGGAGGTTACGCTGATTACGTGTAGTGATTACTCCAGCTTGCGCATCATCATTAAAGCATTACTGGTGACAAAATAATTACAATTTTGGCTGTGTCAAATTTCATTTGAAACGCGGTTACATACACCACGTATGCGCCCTTGCCTTT
>CALXSA010000016.1 GCA_944390995.1 uncultured Clostridia bacterium | reverse complement strand
TCTTGTCCTATTTTCTCAATTGCTTTCAATGCCTCATCTATATTTTTACAAAGTATTTTTTTTTTTTTTACATTAAAACCTAATTTCTCTAAATATAGCAAACTCTCATAATGCGTCTCGAATTTAACCTGTTCTGACTTCTGCACATTAAAAATGTACATATCAAGAGGTCTCTTTTCAGTTATTTTGCTGTCTAGCTGTCTTAACGAACCCGCAGCTGCATTTCTAGCATTCGCAAACTGTTCTTCTTCATCTACTAGCCTCTCTGAATTTAACTTTTCAAACTCCTCCTTGCCTATAAACACCTCACCACGAACAACAATGTCAATAGGCTCCTTTAGCTTTTTAGGAATTGTCTTTATAGTTTTTAAGTTTTCTGTCACATCTTCTCCAACAACTCCATCTCCTCTAGTTGCACCTCTTACAAACACGCCATTTTTGTACTCCAAAGCAGCAGACAAGCCATCTATTTTAGTCTCCACCACATACTCCAATTTCGTATTATTTTCCCTTGCCGCCTTTTTCATCCTCTCGTCAAAATCTCTAACCTCATCAAAAGAAAACACATCTTGCAAACTCTGCAAAGGAATCTCATGCGTTACCTTCTTAAAGCCCTTTTTTATACTAGCACCCACTTTTTGTGTTGGCGAATCCTCCCTAATTAATTCAGGGTACTCCTTCTCTATTCCCTTAAGCTCCTTCATAAGCATGTCGTATTCATAATCGCTAACAACCTGCTTATCATCAAAATACATTTGTGTATAATATTTAAGTAATGGTATTAACTCGTCAACCCTTTTCTTAGCCTGCTCTAATTCCATTCTAATTATTCACCCTTTCCTTTAAGCTGTTTTTGGGGACGGAGCAAAAAAAACAGCTCACCCAAAAATTCTACATTTCACCTTTGAATAGTTCCTTACAGCCCTTTAAGTAATTTACACCCGAGAATATAGTTGCAATAACTGAAATACTTAAAAGAGTAGTTGTAAATAAGTTAAGTACAAAAGCTCCTCCTGTTAAATTTCCACTAAATATTGCTCCAAAACTATTTACATCAATAAAAGCTAACACTATTCCAAGCATTTGTGTGCAAGTTTTTATTTTACCCCAGATGCTTGCCGCAATTACCTTTCCGTTTTTCTCTACTGCTACTAATCTATATCCAGACACAATAAACTCACGAATTACAACAATAGCAGGTATCCACGCTGGAATTCTTCCCGCCTCAACAAGTATTAACATCGCCACTATCACTAAAATTTTATCCGCAATTGGGTCTAGGAATTTGCCAAATGTTGTTATTTGATTTCTCGTACGCGCAATATGTCCATCCAATTTATCTGTAAGAGATGCTATTATAAAGATTACATCTATTATTAAATATGTAAGCGGTATCCCCCACAATGACCCTTGTATGTTAAACAGCGGTATGATTATAATAATAGGTACTAATATAATTCTGAATAATGTAAGTTTATTTGCTAAATTCATGCATTTACTTCCTCTCATTTTTTATTTATTTTTGCTCGCAAAAATCTCCTTGTACATTATATAAAAAGTTTGCAAAAAAATAAATAGAAAAAGCAAATTTTTTCTATTTATTTTTTCCAATTTCCTACCTACTATTCTGCACTATGTCTACAATATCTGCTATATATTCGCCTATTACAGGGATGTTCCATGTAACAATTTTTTGGAGCACGATTAAAATAATTGCTGTAATTATCGTCACACCAATACCTATTCCTATGCCCTTTACTATGCCTGACCAAATGTTTCTCCAAAATAGCTCTTTTCTATTGCCTAAAAGTTCTACTAAGTCCAAAAACTTGCTTTTAGTCATGGCATAGTTTAGGTCGTCCAATTTTCTATTTAATTCCTTATAAACTTTTTTTCTCATACAATCAACCGCATTACATTTTTTCTTATTGTTTCCGGTTTTACTAAAACTATACACAAATTTTGTAAATGGCACAAAAAAAGAATAGCCATATACGCTATCCTGTTTTTGCAAATTAGTTAAGTCCATATTTTTTCTTAAATCTATCTGCTCTACCGCCTGTTGTTTCTCTTTTAAGATTTCCTGTCCAATATGGATGACATTTTGAACAAACATCAACTTTCATTTCTGGTTTTGTTGAATTTGTTTTCATAACATTTCCACAAGCACATGTAATTGTTGCTTCTGTATAGTTTGGATGTAAACCTTCTTTCATTTTGTATTCACCTCTCCTTTATCTTTTTAAAAAACGCTATTATTTATAATAACACATATTATAAGTTTTTTCAAGCATTTTACACAAACTTTTTCCAGATTGTTTTACTATCTTTTATTAGCTATACGTAGCTCCACGTGTGTTATATATTTTCTACGCGAATGCTTGGAGCGGATAAAATATATAACACAGCAAGATGGAGCGGACTTTTTTATCTTGACTGTGAATTACAACTACTATCTTATTCTAGTCCTTGCTCTAATCTTTGTTCTTGTATATAGTCGGCTGAACTTTGTAATTCCTGCTCTAAAGATGCCTTATGTACAAGTTTGTTTACTATATTGAACAAGCAAGCAACTATTAAAATTACAAATAATAATTTTTTCCAAATTTTAGCTACCATTTGCTTTTTCTCCTTTTACAAATACAATTATACTTTTTTTATGCGCACTTGTCAATACTCAATTTAGCTTATAATACCTTAGAGATTACAGGATAATGGTTAATATACATTACCCTGTAATCTCTAGATAGTTACATGTGTAGCCTTCTGTCTAGTTCCTCCACAATGTTTCTGCCACACAAGATAAGCGATACTACAAATGTAAATGCTGCAATTGAACTCGAAATGATTGTAAATATTGGTCTTGTGATAATTCCGTCAAAAGCAAAATAAATAATAAGTGGTATAAAGCTTAGCACGGTAATTATTAATTGGTATACCGCGTATTTGTATTCTCTGCGTACGCTGGCGATTGTAAGCACCAGTATTGTTACATTTGCAACCATTATTATTATTGGTATTGCTAAGTTAATTGCCCAGCCTTGATACCCTATTGCAAAGTCTATGCAAAGGTTCAAAATGGAGATGGCTACAATTTGCAGCACAACGCTTGATGCTATATTTACATTTCTATTTACAGAGTACATAACTGTTATCCAGGAATAAATTATTCCAACCATGACAATTACGCACCACAAATATTTTGTTGATGTGCAGAGGTTTACAATTGTGCATATAAGAGATACAACAATTGAAACAATGGCCATGAGCTTTATTGCCATACTGCCAGTTTTCACATTTCTTATTTTAGGATATAAAGTCATGTACACCATTCCCTTCTACAGATATTTCTATTCCTTGGTCTTTTAGCATTTTGCAAAATTCTTGTTCAACTTCAGTGTTTTCTAAAGTTGAGGTAAATGTAAACACCAAATTATTCTCAAATGAGCATGCTGAGCATTTAATTTTCTCCACCGTTTCTGGCGCAATTAGCATCAAAAATTTTTCTATATATTTTTGATATTCTCCTATAATACCTATTCTGCCTATGTTTGAAAACGTGGTGGTTGTGTATTTTCTAATTTCCATGTAGCTTAATTTTACGATTACTAACTTCAAAAATAGCGGAATTGACTTTATAAATACATTGTTGCCCAGCTTAACATTGGCTGACATTGTTTTGCTTATTTCTTCTTTTGTTAATAATTTTTCAAAATTTTCTCTCACAAATTTTAGTAATTCATCAAAATTCTGAAGCATTTTTGTGTTCATGTCTGCCTGAATTGTAATATAGCTAAAGAAATTACTAATAGTTTCAGAGCTAAAATATTTCCTCAAGTCTACTGGCACACAGACTTTTATTGGTCTTTTTCCATTATATTTTCTATAGTTTGAATTGTAAATTGCATATATAATAACGGCAGTAAGGTATTGCGTTACAGTAACTCCTTTTTCTTTAGCCTTGCTCTTTAATTCTTGCATGTTTATGTTTACATGTATGACACCTATTGTGGCAAGTGGCAGTATTTTCCCCTTTAATGCATATGCTTTTTTTCCTCCTCTGCCTCCTCTTGAGCTTTTGTCATAATTTTTTAAATAGTCATCCTCTGTATTGTTGGAAAGTTTCCTCTCTAATCTTAGCTTTTTAGCAAAATTCTCCGGGTGAGAAAGCTCAATATATGTATATACAATTTCTCTTAGAAAAATTATTCCGCTATTTCCATCAGTGAGTGAGTGAAAGATGTCCAAATTTATTTTGTTTTCCCAGTACGTGACTTTGAACAAATAATCATTGTTTGTACTTGGTTCTATGTATTTACACGGATAATCTTTTTCTTCCTCAACAATTATATCTTTGTTATTATCTTCAAAATAATACCAAAACGCTCCCTTTTTGAGCTTAACTTTAAAAGAGGGCAAATGTTTTAAAACCTTTTCCACTGCTTTTTTTAATATGTGTGGTTCTATTTTTTCCTTCAAAACGGCGGACAATCTAAAAACGCTGCTGTATTTCTTGCTTGACGCAATCGGGAAAATTTTTGCCGAATTGTCCAGCCTCCTCCAGTTGTTTGTTTTAGTCATTTCTGACACGTTCCTTTCTATGTTTAAAATTATTGCATTACTCTGCTTGAAAAAGAATTGCTTTTTGGCTAGGCTTTTTCACAATGCCTTTCTTTCTGTTGTGAAAGAATTAAATTTTGGCAAGGAAGATTTCGTTTGAAAGGCAAGGGCGCATACGCGGTGTATGTAACCGCGTTTCAAATCATCTCATCTCTCTGTTCGAAAAAGAATTGCTTTTTGGCTAGGCAAACAAGCGAGAAAGCCGCAGGCGTACTCTTTGTACGTTGAGGAGTTTCGAAGCGATGTTTAACAACGCCAAAAACAATTATCTTTCAAACTTTTATAATCTCTGTAACCTTCTCAAACCCATCCTTAGCATGCACATTCCTTTTCTTATGCTTCATTAATACAAAATTATGTATTGCCCCTTCATACTCTAGCCACTCTACTTTCTTTTTGTTTTTCAAAGCAAATTTCTTTGCATCTGGGTTTAGCATATCTCTAGTGCCTGACAATATATAGATATTCTCTAGCTTATCATTTGGTCCTAATACAGGGTTAACCAAATAACTTCTCATTCCGTTTTTTCCTGCATATCTTTTTCCAGATAATTTTAAAAGCGGTTTCTTTAATACTGGGTCATCTATTTTATCTATATCAGGGTTTTCCATTCTTACATCAAGCCATGGCGAAATTAAAATAGTCTTGTCTGGCAATCTACGATTTAACTTGCCATTTCTTTGATATAGCGCCAGCGACATTCCGCCGCCTGCTGAATCTCCCATTAATATAAATTCTTTATCGCCAATATTATCGATTATCTCTTTATACAGAGGCTCCATGAAGTTAAACGCTTCCAAATATGTATGCTCTGGTGCTAGTGGATAATCTGGCACTATTATGGTTGCTTTTGTTTCATTTATTATATCTTTGAAAAAATGCCAATGGTATTTTTCTAATTCTCCAACATATGAGCCACCGTGTATATATAGTATGATTTTTTCATTCAAATTGGTTTCCGGCTCGTACAAATCATCATGTGCTAATGGTTTTATTATAAAAACATCTCGCCCTATGAATTTTTTTTGCGTGAAATCGTAATATCTAAAAACGTCTTTTGGTAGCTTTGACGTTGCTACTCTTAGCTCATAATACAATATTGCCATTAATATTATTAGTAAAATTAAAAATAGTATTAACATATTTCCCTTCCTTTTTGTTTTTTGTCGTTTTATATTATAACATACTTTTATTTAATTTTTTCAAAAATTTCCATTAAAAATATTTCCTTAATAATTCATTGAAATTTTATCAAACTAAATAATGAAAAACTTTATTTAAAATTTTTCAAGAATAAATTTACTTGAGTGGAGGTAACTTTAATGAAAAATAAAAATTGGGTTATTGGCATTATTCTTTTGGTTGCAATAATCAGTCTTTTGATTTATGCATTTTTTAGAAATAACAACAATAGTGCGCCTCAAAGCGAATACACACCAAGTCAGATTTCAGCTGACGTGAATGTAATAAATAATAATGGTGTGAACAATTCCACTACAAATACAACAGCTAATGAAAATGTAAAAAAAGTTGAAACCAAGGTCGGCGGTTTTTCAACTCCAATTGTAGATGATAACAAAAATAGAGTAAATAACATAAAGATTACATGCTCTAGGATAAATGGCACAATTGTTAAGCCAGGCGAGGAATTTTCTTTTTGTGATGTTGTAGGTCAGCCTAGCGCCGATGATGGTTACAAAGAAGCACATGCATTTGTAAATGGAAAGCTCGTTAATGCAATAGGCGGTGGAAACTGTCAAGTTAGTACAACTTTATATAATGCTGCAAAAGAAACAGATGGAGTAAAAATAACAGAAAGACATGAGCATGGAAAACCAGTTGGATATATTGAAATGGGAAAAGATGCTACTGTTGCGTATGATTATTTAGATTTAAAATTCAAAAACAACAATGACTATGAGCTAAAACTAAAAGCATACGTTAAAAATAACAAGGTTTGCGTAGAAGTATTCAAGCTTTCTAGTTAGGGTCACTCCTTAATTCGAAAGTTCTTGCAGAATAGGGACACGTCTAAAATTGCAAATTTTTGCAAAATAGGGACACGTCTAAAATTGCAATTTCTTGCAAAAAGAGACATGTCCCCACTTTGCAATTTTTTGCAAGAAAGGACGTGTCCCCATCTTGCGACTACCTGCTCACAAGGTAAATAATACTTTGTGTGTCGTCGTTTTGGTCTAGTAATAACTCATATTTTGTAAAACCAGTGTTTTCTAATATTTTATTTAGTGTGTCTTCCACATTCATCCATTTTTTAATTGTCAAAACAAATTGGTCTTGACTTTGTAATTCTTGGTCTGTCGCTAAGAAGTCTAATTTGTCATAGTTCATATTTATTATTAATGACTTATTGTAAATCGCAAACTCTGGCAAGCTTGTAAGTTGTGTAAATGCATTGTCCACAGCGTAAACAAAGTCTAAGTCTTTGTACTCCTCTGCGATGTCTAAGTAGTTTTGGTATCCTCTATACAAATATTTCGGTTCATTTGTTATCATGCCATTTACACTTATTATTACTACTGCCGCTGCTGTGACTGACAGTCCAACAACTTTACTGCTGAACACTCTGTATAATGCTAAAACGAAAATAATAGCAATTTCTGGAAGTATTGGCATTACATATCTTACTGCATACTTTGCTTCTACATCTGGAGCAATTTTTGCTACCACCACAAAGTAAAGTAGTGTTGGCAATGCGATTAAGACATATTGTGCTAGTTTGGTTATTTTTTCTTTTTTTACTATTTTTATACCCAACCTGACAACAACCGCAATTGCAGCTAATGCAAGCAGTGCAATAATTAATACATTATTTACACTAAATGCTTCGCAAAGCCTTGATGCATAGAATTGCAAAGCTTCTATTATGTTCATACTACCTTCGGCCGCACCTGCTCCTCTGTATGAGAAGAATATATGGTATATTGATGCTGGAAATAGCACTATTCCTATTATTGCTGTTAGCACATGCAAAAGCAAATATCTTACCCAAACTCTAACTTGCTTTTTGCTTAGCATGTTTATGCTCATTATTATGAACACTAATGCCGCAAATATGCAGAAATAATACTGTGTTAGGAAACCGAGTAATACTACTGCAAACAGTTTCCACTTGTCACGTCTTGTTATATCAAAATTATTCTTCAAGATTTTTAAATTCAAGTATAAGTATGCTATGCTGAAGAACGTAATCATTGAATACATTCTTAGGAAAATTACGGTAGAAGCAGCTCCCATGCTTAAGCCGTATAGCAATATTGCAAGAATTCCTAGCCATTTTTTGTTAAATAAAATAAATATTTTTCTTATAAAATAGCATGTTGCTATAAAGAAAGCTAAGTTTATTACAAATATTATATACTTTGAAAATACTCCTAGAGCAATGCTAGATACCAGGTGCACAAGCGCATAGAAAAGTGGTGGATGTACATCTCTCGATTGATTGTAATACACTGAGAAATAATTTAATATCTCATCACTGCTAACCGTCAAATAATCTATTGCATCCTGGCTGGTCTTCCACACAGGTTTATCATTCTTTTGTATCTCGCCCGCAAGAGCTCCGAACTTATCTGGATGCGCTAAATAATACTGTATGTTGTTTATTGTTTCGCCGAAACTATCTTCGATTACATATTGCTCTATAGCTCTATTTAAAAAATCGGACTTTCCTGCTGCCTGAAAAACATTATCCCATTTGTAATTTGACGAACCATACGAGAAAATTTCGTCCTCGTGAAAGCCCTCTTTTTGCCCTATCCAGTAAAACATAAAAATTGTAACTATAAGTATTGCCAAAAAAGTAATTATATTGTATCCTGCTTTTGTATTTATTTTTGCTAACATAACGTATTTCTCCTTTTATTTTTCTTATGCATAACTATATCATTTTTCCCAAAGAATTACAACAAAAAATCATAATTATTCTTTAACACGTTATAGGATAATGGTTTTTTAAACATTCTTACCTTGCAGCTGTAACATAGCAACTAAATTCTCAGCATGGTTAGCCAATTCCTATACACATATGATGCGATGCTAAAGAAAGTCTTTTTCTCAACTGTCGTTTCTGCAACGACATTGCTTCTTCCAACTTCCTCACCATTTAATATATATACTACTTCTCCAACTTTCTGGCCTTCATATATTGGCGCTGTTAAATTTTCCGAAATATTTACTGTTTGTTCTATGTTCTTGTCATCGCCTTTTTTGAGCAATAGTCCAACATCACTCTCTAATACCAAATTGACCTTTGAATTTACCCCTTTGTTGACTTCTGCCTCCTTCAAAACTGTGCCCCTCGTTGCCAAATCTTTGTACTGATAATTGCTAAAACCGTAGTCCAATAGTTTTTGTGCTTCTGCAAAACGCACTTTTGTAGATGGCGCCCTCATAATTACTGCAATTAAAGACATATTGTCTCTGGTTGCACTTGCCGATAAATTATACAATGCAACTGAAGTAGAACCTGTTTTTAAACCTGTTGCTCCTTTGTAGTTTCTTATTAATTTATTCGTGTTTACTAACTCTGATTCACCATTTCTTAAAGTATCCATCCAAATTGTTGTGTAATTTAAAATTGTAGGATGATTGTTTAAAAGCTCTCTCGACATTAACGCAATATCATATGCAGAAGTAACATGCCCGTCTTCATCAATTCCATGGCAATTTTTGAATGTAGTATTATTCATTCCTAGCTCTTTTGCCCTTTGGTTCATCTTATCCACAAACGCCTCTTGGCTGCCGCATAAATAATCTGCCATCGCAACAGTACAGTCATTTGCAGACACTACACAAATTGCTTTTAGCATTTCATCAACTGTTAGTTCCTCTCCAACTTCAAGCCATATCTGTGAGCCGCCCATTCCAGCAGCATCTTCTGTGCATGGCACTTTATCTGTTAATGCTATTTGCCCAGAATCTAACGCTTCCATTATTAAAAGTATGCTCATAACTTTCGTAACACTGGCTGGTCTCAATTGTTCGTGCATATTATGCTCATACAAAACCTGCCCCGTTTTTTGTTCTATCAAAATTGCACCCCCAGACTCAAGAGCAAGGTCAGTAGAATTGCTGCTTTCATCTGCACTTGTTTGGACCAAGTTGTTCTCATTTGTGCTGTTTGCTACTAAGTTTGCTTTATCTGTACTTTCTTTTACAGTATTAGTTTGTATACTATTTTGAACTGCGCTATTTGTCTTTGCACTTGTTTCTGTAGATAGTGGCTCTGTTTCACTAGACCAGACGTAAATGCTGTCATCTGCTGCCAATACAACGCTGAATGTAAAAATAGTTAAAATAATCAATATGAAGCTTACTATTTTTATTATTTTTTTGTTCAAACACATATGTGCCTCCATTCTTTTATAGAGCTTAAACTAAAAGCCCCAAAATATATTTTTATTACAAATATATTTTGGGGTTCGTAATTTTATTACCATTATTTCTAACTTTCACAGTGCCCTTTACATGAAATTATAATTGTATTCTCATACTTACACATCATCTTCCTCTATTAATTCGTGTTCTTCTAATTTTGCCTTGCCATTATTTATTTTTTCTACAATTTTCTCTAAATACTCTATATTGCTCTTTGAATAAAACGGGTCACTTTTTATTTCAAAAGGTAGTCTATGTTCTCTTAATACTGTCTTTATGAACATATTTATAGCCACAGATATACTACAACAGTGTGAAGTAAAACTCCACACTGTTAATTTCTATTCTTCTTCGTCCATATTGGTTCTCTCTACAGTCTCGTCGTATTCGTAATCATAGTCTACCGGTACAACTGGTGGCTGAGAAGTGTTTGCTTGGTTGTGTCCTAATTTATTTCTTCTTGGACGTATTCTGCTAGCATTTTGTATTGTCTCTGTCAAGTTGTCAATTGTTTCTTTTGCCTCTCTGTGTTCTCTGTCAAGCCTTTTTGCTTCCTCCTTCTTTTCCTCTTTTTTGTTTTGCATTGTTTTGTTTAAGTAGCAATTCACTTTTTCCATTAAGTCTGGAACGTAGTCAATTAGCTTGTCTATTGCAGAAGAATGATTTACAGGTAGCAATTTAACATTATTTGAAGTTACTACTAAAAATGCGACTGGAGAGATACTTACTCCTGCACCTGCTCCTCCTCCAAATGGCAATCTATATTGTACTTGCTCCTCTTTTTCCTTTTTCGTGTATTCATCTAGAGTTTCCCCTTTGAATTCACTTCCTCCTGCTGCGAAGCCAAATCCAACTTTTGAAATTGGTATTATTACCATATTATTGCTGGTTTCAATTGGCTCTCCTATTATAGTGTTTACGTCTACCATGTCCTGAATGCTATTCATGGCTGTGAGCATAAGCCCTTCTATTGGATGTTCACTCATTTTATTTCCTCCTTTTTTAATTTTTACTGTTGTTATTATACTTTTGAGTAATTAGCTCCACGTGGTACACATATTTTTTACGCGAAAACATGGAGCGGACAAAATATGTGTACCAGCAATATGGAGCGGTATTTTACAACAGTAGAATTACATATTTATTGATAATATGTACCAATTTTATATAATTTATACATTACATTTGATTTTATTTTTCTGTTCTTGTATTTTTTTGTTCTGATATAGCCTAAATGCGCAGTTTAGAGCACTAATTATTTTTATATCAATTATAATGTCTAGTTTTACAGAGTAAAAAAATTTATTATACACAGGTTCAATTTTATACTTAACATTTTTTATGTTTTCACTTTCTACTGCATATGGTAATAGTACTGACAAAAATGTGCTTATAATTGGTACTAAATATGTTGTGAGCAATACATCCTCCACACCAACTTTCAATTTTAAATTCATATATGATATTTTTGGCCTAATACCCAAGATTTCCTTTATATCCGTCAATTTCAGGTCTCTTTCTAATTGTTTAATGTTAATTCTCTCTAAGTGCATTTTTGTAGATATTTTTTTTAATTTATTTTCATCTAGCTGAATCTTTAGCCATTTAATTTTTTTAAAAAGTACTAATACTATCTCCAGCCTATAATTGTGTTCAATTCTTTTATAGTTCGTAGCTTCAAGATTTTGTACTTTTATTTTTACTGTAGAAAGTATTGTTAAAATAATTAATAAGATTGCTACAAATAAAATAGCACATAAAAATAAAACTAATATCATACATTTCCTCCTTTATTTTAGAGTTGTATAATATTAGTTTTTCCAATTTTTAGTTTTTTAAACATTATTTTTTAAATTTTTTAAATTATCTATCAGCAAATTAACATCTACTATGTTTTTCACCACATACTTGTTTATGCTCTTTTTCTCTTTTCTACAGTTATATCTCCGAAAAGCTGCTCTTGAGAAGTCAAAACCTTATTTCTCCTCGAAAGTTCTAGTAAACCTGTAAACGCTGTAACAATCTCTTTGTTTGAGCATTCTTTTTTTGAAAATAATTTGTTAAAAACAAAAGATTTGCTATGCAATAATGCCTTAAACATTGTTTTTACCTTTTCTGCTACTGTGTATGTTTCTGTAATAGCAATTTTTTCAATATTCTTTGCATTTTGGTTTAACCTGGTAGAACTTTTTTCTATAATTTCCGCATATATGGAAGAAATAACTTCAGATTTATATTCTTTTTCTAGTTTTTGCTTTGGAAGTTCTATTGTCTCCGGTAACTTGAACACATTATTACTGCTATTTTTGTACATTTCTCTTAATTTATTTGTTATCTCTTTATATTTTTTGTACTCAATAATTCTTTGCAAAAGTTCTTCTTCGGTAAGTTCTTGCTCATCATCCACTTGCTTTGGCAACAAGTTTTTCGACTTTAAATACAAAAGAGTAGACGCCATTATTAAAAACTCGCTTGTTATCTCCAAATTCATTCTTTCCATTTCATTTATATATTCAATATATTGGTCAGTTATCTCGCTTAAGTTAATTTCATATATATTCATTTTGTTTTTGTCTATTAAATGGCATAGTAAATCTAGAGGACCCTCAAAGTTCTCTAGTTTTACCTTGTATTTTGTTGTTTCTAATGTTAGTAAATTTGGCATTTCTCGCTCCTTCTTCCCTTAGACATCACCATTTGCCTGCTTAATGCAATCCATTCTATATCCTTTTTTAAGCAAATATTGAATTAAACTCTGCTCGTCCATACTGTTTTGCTTTTTTAAAATGATATTCTTAGCAGAATTAACTTCGTACTCATCTAGCTCCTCTTTATGAGCGTAGATATAATCTTCAAGGTCATTTGCTTTTATTCCTTTTGATATCAATTTATATCGCAATTCCTTTAGTGACAAGTTGTTTATGTTCAAGTGCTCTGAAACAGCTCTTTCTATATAATCATTATCATTAATATAGCCTATCTCTTTCAAATGTTCTACCACATTTTCTAGTAATTCACTGTCTTCCTGAGCAAACTTCCTTTTAATTTCTTGTTCAGTCCTTTTTTTGTACATTATGTATTTTAATACTTTCGTTTTTAACTTGTCAAACTCCATCTGTTCTTCAAATGCATTTGTATTTTCTTGCTCATCTTGCATTGGAGTTTGACCAAGTATTTTTTCTAGTTTCTCATTGTTGAACACTTGCTAGTCTCCTTTATCTTAAAAACTATTCTTCTTCAGCATCTCCCTGTTCTTCCTCGTCGCCCAAACTCTTTTCAAATGCCGTATTAAAATTATCTCTAATTTTCTTCTCAACTTCCTCTGCTATGTCTGGGTTCTCTGCCAAGTATTTCTTTACATTCTCTCTACCTTGGCCAATTCTTTCTCCATTGTAGCTAAACCATGAACCAGCCTTTTCTATTATGTCTAAGTTTACTGCTATATCTAAAATATTTCCTTCTTTCGAAATACCTTTTCCATATACTATATCAAATTCTGCCTCTCTAAATGGTGGAGCAACTTTATTTTTAACAACTTTTACTCTTGCCCTGTTTCCTACTACCTCTCCATCTTGTTTGATGTTTTCAATCTTTCTAATATCTAGTCTTACAGAAGCATAATATTTAAGCGCTCTACCACCTGCTGTAGTCTCTGGGTTTCCAAACATTACACCAACTTTTTCTCTTAATTGGTTTATGAATATTACAACAGCCTTTGATTTATTTATAACACCTGCTAATTTTCTTAATGCTTGGGACATAAGCCTTGCTTGCAAACCAACATGAGAATCTCCCATATCGCCATCAATCTCTGCCTTTGGAACCAATGCTGCAACCGAGTCCACAACAATAATATCCACTGCACCACTTCTTACCAATGCTTCAGTAATCTCCAAAGCTTGCTCTCCAGTATCTGGTTGAGAAACAATTAAATTATCTATATCCACACCTAAATGCTTTGAATACACTGGGTCTAATGCATGCTCTGCATCTATAAATGCTGCCTCTCCACCTAATTTTTGAGCCTCTGCTATCATATGTAACGCAAGTGTCGTTTTACCTGATGACTCAGGTCCATATATCTCCACAATTCTTCCTCTAGGAATTCCACCAATTCCCAAAGCTATATCTAGACTTAGAGCTCCTGTAGGAATTGCCTCAACCTCCATCGCTCCATAATCACCTAATTTCATTACTGAACCTTTACCAAACTGCTTTTCAATTTGTCCTAAAGCCGCCTCTAGCGCCTTCATTTTTTCTGGGTTTTGATTATTCATTTAATTTCCTCCTTATTAAAACGTATGTTTGTATTATATACTATTATTTTTATTTGTCAAGCACTTTTTTAAACTTTCAAGCTTTTTTATTTTAAAACTTTTTTTGTTTTTTGTTTTCTGTTGGAAAAGAATTAATTTTGGCTAGGCAAACGAGCAAGAAAGCCGCAGGCGTGCTTGTTGCAACGCCAAAGGACTTTCGCAGTGAAGTTTAACAACGCCAAAATTGTAATTATTTTTCAACCAGCTATTGTCTGTACCAAACATCAAAATTGTAATACGCCGTATAATTATTTGGCGACATTTCCCCTGTAAGTCTTATGCTGTGAACAACCTTGTTCGAATTTCTGTATAAGCAAACATAAGGCATTTCATTCTCATAAATTTCAATTATTCTAGCATATTTTTCTTTAAGTAAATTTGGGTCTGAAATATTTTTTACCTCATTTAGCAAACTGGTTATTTCCTCATTTTCATAATTAGCTATGTTGCCTTCGCCTAGAAAATACGTCAAGTCCGGACTGTATCCATTGTTTACGCCTGTGAGTATCATGTCATAGTTCTTGTTCTCCAGATAGTTTTTGTATGAAGAATTTGATACTCTATAAAGATAAACGTTTATGCCAATATCTTCAAGCTGTTCTTCAATTAATTCTGCTACTTTTACTCTAGTTTTATTACTATTGTCTACAACCAAATTAAGGTTTAAGTATTGTGTAGAATAGTTTTCTGTTTTTCTCCAATAACCATATCTGTACTCCCAGCCGGCATCTTCCAAGGTCTCTTTTGCTTTGTCCTGATTGTAGCTAGATTTACTCTCTTTTCCATATAAATAACTTCCATAATCTATTGGAAAGCTTGAAACATAATAATTATTGCTAAAAACTTTAGAATTAATTTTTTTCTTATCTATTGCATAATTTATAGCTTGTCTTACTTCTTTATACTCTAGCAAATTGTCCTCACAATTTAGGCTAAGGAAATCTAGCTGTCTGCCCTTGTAATCTTCAGTAGAAAAGCCGATTGTTCCGATATAGTCTTCCACATTTGTAAGTGCTGTGCAAACCATGTCTATATTGCCAATTTTTAAGCTATTAAATGCATCTCCTATTGTGCTATAAAAGCGCACCATAACCTTGCTAATCTTGAAACTCTCATTTGCTGCATTATACCAGTTTTGGTTTGGCTCTAGCTGTATGCTCTCCTCTGTTGCTGCTGTAACTTTATACATACCCGTCGAAATAGGAGCTTGTCTCGATTTGTAGAAATCTTCGTTTGCAAACTGCGTGCTTGACACTATTGGGAATATCAGGTTATATTCAAAAAATGGTTCCTCTTTCTTTAAATTTAGCCTAATAGTATTTCCATCTATTATTTCCACAGACTTTATATTATCTACATTGTCTGAGTAAGTCGAATCTCCTTCTTTCAGTTTATCAATCGTAAATTTTACATCATCACCTGTAACACTTGTGCCATCTTCCCATTTTAAATTGTCTTTTAGTTTTACCAGATATGTTGTCGCATCTGACTTAGACCACTCCTCGGCCAACCTAAGTTCTAGCCCATAATCGCTTGTTATTTTTAGTAGTGGCTCATATAATATGGTAGACAAGCTTATTATGTCTTGATTGCTAGTTACAAGTGGGTTAATATTATCGAAGTCCGAAATTCCTATATTCAGAACTGATTCAGTTTTTTGCTCTGTTTGCACTGTGTTAGTAGTTTGCTCGTTTGTATTGTCCTTGTTTTCGAAGTTTATTTTATACACAGCATATACTATAATGCCAATTGCAAATATAATAAATATATACTTTATTATATTAGATTTCATATTCCCTCCTAACATTTTGAGATTTAATCTATTTTTTCCTATTTTATAGGTCTATATTCCCCATTAGTACTATATAAATATATAACAATTTCGCGTTTTTTTCAACCGTTTTTATAAAAATTGCTGTATTTTTGGCTACAAAAAAGGGCACGTAAATCAATTGTGCCCCCTATTATTAAATTTTAAAAAATATTTACTAATATTCTCTAAAAATTACTTCCTTGATTCTACAATAAGTTTAATACCTGTTCTATCTTCTCCTTCCACTTCAACTTCTGCAAATGCAGGTATACAAACTAAATCTACTCCTGCCGGTGCAACAAACCCTCTTGCAATTGCTACAGCTTTAACAGCTTGATTAAGTGCTCCTGCTCCTATTGCCTGCATTTCTGCCTTGTTCGATTCCTTTACCAACCCAGCTATAGCTCCTGCAACTGAATTTGGATTTGATTTTGATGAGATTTTTAAAACTTCCATTTTTGCCTCCTATTTTTTATTTTTTGTTTTAATCAACGATTATATTTATATTACAATTTCTGGAAATTGTCTATAGGTTTCTGGAAAAAAAAGGAAATTTCGTTCGTGCTTTTTCGACAGGTTTCGACATCTATTTGTGCCTAATTCTATATACTTTCACGGTTTTACATGTTTCGTCATTAATCTCAAAAACACATCCATTTAGTTCGACTTGTCCTTGCGCTAATTTGTATCTCTCAGGAAGTGATGTAACAAATCTTTTTATAGAAGCTTTAGCATCCATTCCTATAACAGAATTCTTTGGTCCAGTCATGCCTATATCAGTTATGTAACCTGTTCCGTGGTCTGTTACTTCCTCATCAGCAGTTGGCACGTGAGTATGAGTGCCAAATATAATACTTACTTTTCCATCCAAAAAATGCTTCATCGCTATTTTTTCTGCTGTAGCCTCCGCATGGAAATCAACAACAATTATATCCGCTTCTTTTCTAAGTTTATTTATCAATTCTTCTGCAACAGTAAAAGGGTTCTCTGATAAAACATTCATATCAGTTCTTCCTATTAAATTTATTACGGCAATTTTTTTATTATTACACTCGAAAATATTGTAGCCTTTTCCCGGTACACCTTTCGAATAATTTGCAGGTCTTAAAAGTTTTGGGTTATCAATAAAAGCAAAAATATCTTTCTTTCCCCATGTATGGTTTCCCATGGTTATTGCATCAATTCTCATACTTTGTAAAGTATTAAAGTCCTTTATTGTAAGTCCCATTCCTCCTGAACAATTTTCGGCATTTACAATAACAAAATCTATACTTTCATTTTCTATTATTGTTGGCAATAGCTCTTTTAATTTTTTTAGGCCATTTTCTCCAACTATATCTCCTACTGCTAGTATTTTCATGTATATCCATCCTTTCTAAAACGTACACTTATTAATTATACAATTAATCTTAGTTTTTTTCAACATTTTTTAGAAAGTTACTCCCTTTGAAACTTCATTTTGCCAATTGCTCTGCAAGTTTCTCCATGTCCCCCATATTTTCGTCTTTTAGCACAGACTTAATAGTAACCATCGGTTCTAAAACCTCAATATCCTTCATCTCTGCCAACTTATCTCTCATAGTCTTTCCTGCTGAAGGTGCCCATGAGCCGTTTTCCATTATTCCCACTTTTCTATTCTGATAATTTCTCTCCTTCAAGTTGTCTAACAATCTTCTCATTGGTGGAAATACTCCTGCATTATAGCTAGACGCAACTAGCAAAACTCTTGAATATCTAAATGCATTTGCCACTGCCTCTGACCATTCTGTAGTTGTTAAATCATCCAAAACAACATTTACACCTTTATCTTTTAATCTTTTCTCCATCTCTCTTGCTGCTCTTAGGCTATTTCCATATATAGAAGCACACGCAATATATACGCCTTCTTCCTCTGGTAAATATGCACTCCATGTTTTGTACTTGTCTAAATAATAGGCCAAATTTTCTTTTAACACTGGTCCATGCAAAGGGCAAATCGTGTTTACTTCTACGCCTCCTAATTTATTTAATAACGCTTGTACTTGCGCTCCATATTTTCCAACAATTCCAAAATAGTATCTCCTTGCCTCTGTACCCCAGTCATCTTCTATGTCTAATGAACCAAATTTTCCAAAAGCATCAGCAGTAAATAACATTTTTTCAGTTAGTTCGTAAGTTATCATCACCTCTGGCCAATGCACCATTGGCGCCATGAAGAATTGCAACTTATGCTTTCCAATATCTAGTGTATCTCCTTCTTTTACTACAATTTTTCTTTCTTCTAAATTACTAATTTTAAAAAAGTTTGTAAGAATGTTGAATGTAAATTGATTGCCCACAATTTTCATGTTAGGATATTTCTCAGCAAGCTTGCCAATATTGTATGCATGGTCTGGCTCCATATGCGACACTATTAAATAGTCCACTTCCTCTGCGCCTAAAATTTCTTGTAGCTTGTCCTCCCATTCATTTGTCACGCCCTCGTCAATTGTGTCTAATATTACATTTTTCTCGTCTTTTATAACATAGGAATTATAGCTCATTCCATTTTGTAGAGCATATTGACTTTCAAAAAGCTCCAAATTATTATTGCTTATACCAATATGATATATTTCATCTGCTATTTTCATTTTAACCTCCTCATATACGCTAATTTTCCAAACTATTATATAGTTACTTTGCAAATTTTTCAAGCTTATTATTACATATTATTTCCTCTTTACTTACTTTTTATACACAGTCCAAGGTAGCTCCCCCCTTTTTTGCTCCAGAAATACCTTGCTAAATTTTCTATACATATTAAACGAGGCAGTTCCAATTACGAAACTGCCTCGCGTTTGTGTCTCATGCGCTATATTTCCCCCTTATACTGTCAACAAATTCTGTGCACAAATTGTCGTCTGGAAAAACCAGGCTATAACTCATGCTGATGTGGTTCTTGGTTCTTTCTCTCCAAGGAGAACATTTAAAAACTTCGCCTTGGAAAAGCCTAGCTTGCCTTACAAGCTCCATTGCCTTTTCGTTGAGAATCAATTCCCGAAGCTTTGTATTCGTATCTGCTTCAAGCAGAATCTCCACTACAGAAATTTCCCAAGAGATGTGCAACGTAAAGAAGTTGGGTTCCGACATATAGCCCATCCTTTCTAAAAAGTATATGGTATATTATAGCACAAAATATTTACATAATCAATAATATCAACAAAACACTTTTATTAATTAAATTTAATTATCTAATACATTTGGAAATAATTTATACACATTATACCCTAGCATACCATCAAACTCTTTTTTTAGTTTTTCTGCCTGTTGTACATGATATACAGTATTTTCATGTACGCCATATCTCTCAATTAAGTCTATTAGCCTTTTTTCCATTGTCATATTATTTTCTTTGCACATTAAGTCACATAACTTTACAATATTTTCATAAATACTACATTCATGATTTTTTACAAATTCTGTTCTAAATGGGATGTCCCTTGGCACTCCCGCTGTACAAGTAACATCATTGTTTAGGTATGAATGAGTTAAGCATATATTTGCATATTCGTCATCATAGCCTAGCTCTTTTATATATTTATATCCATTCATAATATGGTCAGAAAAGTCGCCAACACCTTTTCCAATATCATGTATATACCCAAGCGTCCTTGCCTTCTCCGGGTCTAAATTAAGCGCCTCGGCTATCTTCGCTGCTGAATCTCCCACACATATTGAATGGTCTATCCAATGTGTATCTTTATCTGAATTTCTAAATTGTTCTAACATGTTTAATGCTTCTTTGCTTGTTAGTTCCATTATCTCCCATCCTTTCTAAATTAAATTACTACGCTTGTATTTTTGCCACCAATTCGTCATATTGTCTTGATAGATTGTCATCATTAAACATAATCATATTGTTTTCAATTTCCCATGAGTCTTTATTCTCAGAGAGGAAATTGATAACATTTTCTGTCGTATCTAAAATAGAAATTACTTCATCTATAGAGCTTTCTACTTCTTCTGTATCACTTGCAGCCTCTACATCTCCTATAACCTCGTTTTTGTAATAATCTACAAAATATGAATCTAAACCTTTATCATTTATGTAAGACATAGCCTTTTCCTCTGTGAAAAACTCGCTATATGCTGTTTTCAATTCTTGCAACTCTTGCCTTGTTTCCTCTATGTACGCTTTTGTCTCTGTAAATTCAGGGCCATCCTCTTGATAGTTCTCTGCTGTCAAGCCAGTTACTAACCTTTCATCTTCAAGAATTTCAGAAATTCTAGCAACATTATCAAGCCCATCTGAAATGTACTGTTTGAAAGCTCTCTCCACTGTTGCATAATCTCCATTTGTTACTGTTCTGTCTAATCTTTCTTGAATTTGGTCAGTATCTAATTCTTCTGCATTTACTAAAGTAGTAATCTCCTCTAATTCAGCCGTAAGTTCTTTCTCTTGTCCTAAGTCCGAAACTACCATATAACCAAACACAGCTATTGCCGCCACCACAATAATGGCAATAATTATTAATACCGGTTTTTTCATAACTATCATCCTCCTTTTTACACTACTTAAAAAGCAAGAGTACATATTAAATATGTAAACTTGTTTTAATCAAATATTATGTTCTCTCATTTTCCCTACATTTATTATTATATCACTTTTCTTCTTTTGTGTACATAATTTTTTTACATTTTTTTCAACATATTACTACTCATGAAGTTCAATAATCTTTTCCCAAGGCAAATTGTCCTTTCCAAAATGTCCATAATTCGTTGTCTTAGTATAAATCGGCTCTCTAAGCCCCAAGTACTCTATAATTCCATTTGGTGTCAAATCAAAATTCTTCTTTATTAATTCTACTAATTCTCCATCTGTTTTCGTCCCTGTTCCAAATGTATTAATAAAAATTGAAAGAGGCTCCTTCATTCCAATTGCATACGATACTTGTATCTCGCACTTTTTAGCATAACCATTCGCCACAATATTTTTTGCAATGTGGCGAAGCATATAAGTAGCACTTCGGTCAACCTTGCTAGCATCTTTTCCGGAAAATGCCCCTCCACCATGTCTTGCATATCCGCCGTAAGTATCAACTATTATTTTCCTTCCTGTAAGCCCTGTATCTCCAAGAGGTCCACCAATCACAAACCTTCCTGTTGGATTAACATATATCTTCGTATCCTTGTCCATCATTTTCTCTGGCACAACAGCATCAATAACATGTTTTATTACATCTTTTCTTAGCATGTCCTGACTTGCATCGGCATCATGCTGTGTAGAAATAAGTATTGTCTCAATTCTCTTTGGCTTATCTTCTTCATATTCTACAGTCACTTGCACTTTTCCATCCGGTCTTAAATATGGTATAATTTTTTCTTTTCTAACATCAGCTAGTCTTTTTGAAAGTTTGTGAGCCATACTTATTGCAAACGGCATGTAGTTCTCCGTCTCATCCGAAGCATAACCAAACATAATTCCTTGGTCTCCTGCACCGCCTGTGTCCACTCCAAGCGCAATATCAGGACTTTGTTTAGTAATGTTTATATCTATTTTGCATGTTCTGTAGTCCATATCTATTTCTGCATTATCATACCCTACTTTCTTTATTCTCTTTCGCACAAGCTTGTCCACTTGTACCTCGGCCTTAGAAGTAACTTGCCCTGCAATAGTCACACTATTTCCAGACACAAAAGTCTCCACTGCCACTCTTGAATTTTTGTCTTGTCTTAAATATTCATCCAAAATGCTATCTGAAATCAAATCTGCCAATTTGTCTGGATGTCCCTCAGTCACACTCTCTGAAGTGAAATAATATTTTTTCATTTTGCAAACTCCTCCAATATAGAACTTTTTTTCTCTATCTTTATTCTTCAGCCTTGGTTATAAAACTGCTATTTTAAACTCTTTGCCCTTAAATGCAAATACTATTTTAGTAATATTGCTAAAACCGCGCTCCTTTAGACTGTTTTCGTAGTCTTTTTCCTCAATTTGCTTTTTGCCGTTTTCAACAGCTTGCTCTAGTGATGGCTCGTCCATCTCATCTGCCACCTTGAATTCTATTATAAAGCTGTTTTGGCTTTTGTCGTGTGGCTCTAGCATTATGTCGTATCTACCAAAGCCAGACTCCCTATTCGAATTCACATAGTAGCTATCCTTCAAACCAACTAGCATACCCAAAACAAATGCATGGTAGAAATTCTCTGCTGTGTTTCTTCCTACGTCCATGTAGCTAAACATTCCTTCCACTAACACTCTGAACTTACGCTCAAATTCTTTTAAATTCAAGTCCACTAGGTCTTGCAATATGTCCTTTAAATTATTTCCTATTCCCTTGTCTTTAAACCACTCTCTTACCATGTCTTGAAACATTAACTTAATCTCATAGTTTGGAAGTTGTACCTTATATATTCCTTCTTCTAAATTTACTGTCTCTACTACCTTTAAATAGCCTGTTCCTAGCATTAAGCCCCAAATGTTGTCCTCGTTATTCTCAATTCCTACAATTATTGTCTCAAGATTTATTGGTACCTCTATTGCTTCACCTTTTAGCAATCTTTCCATTTTCCCTTTAACTGTAACAGAATTTTTTAACGTACGCTTTATTAGGTCATTTGAGCTAGTGTTGACCCAGTATGGCACAAGCTTCTCGTCAACCAAAAAATTCAACAAACTCCATGGGTTATATATTCCCTCTACATTTCCTATTCTATAGCCATCATACCATTTCTTTACTTCTTCCTTTTTGCCTTCTAAGTTAAAGTCTTTTAGCGCCTTGTCCACTTCTTCTGAAGTAATACCAAAGTCATCTGCAAATTCGTCATCTAACACAGTATACACTTTAAAATTATTCGCCCCGCTAAAAATGCTCTCTTTCGCAACTCTGCTTACGCCTGTTAGAACCGTCTTTTTTAGGTATGGGTTGTCTTTAAATGTTGTAACATAGAACGTTCTTAAAAATTTTATTGCTTCTTCATAGTAGCCTTCTATATATGCTGTTTGAAGGGGTACATCGTATTCGTCTATAAATAGCATTACTGGTTTGTTATAGTAGTTGAACATAAGCTTTGTTAATATCCTTATACTGTTTAACAATTCCATTTCATTAATGTCGGCTGCCAATATTTTATTAAATACTTTTTTCTCTCCTTTTGGAATTTCGTTTTCTAGCAAATATCTTTTTTCGAAAAATATTTCCATAAGAGCTGTTTTTAATTGCATAAGCATAAATTCATATTTTCTAACATTTAAGTCCTTCATTGTTAAATATATACATGGGTATGCTTCCATCTGCGATGTATACTTTTCTCCCTGCTCCATTATTTTTAGCCCTTTGAATAACTCTTTTGAGTCCTTGCTATCACAATCAAAGAAATATTTTAGCATGCTCATGTTTAGCGTCTTGCCAAATCTACGTGGACGCGTAACAAGAACTACTTTATTAGTATTGTCTATAATATCTTTAATATATAGGCTTTTGTCTATAAAGTAGAGCTTTTGCATTCTTAGCATTTTAAAATCACTTTCACCAATTCCTATACCCTCAAACTCCATAATAGCACGCTCCTTTCAAAATTTGCTTTAAAGTACACAAATTTTAACTTCCCTCTATTTTTTTCACTTCGCGATTATTATATCATAGCAAATGGAATATTTCTATACTTTTTGGAAAACTGTTTTTAGGGACGGAGCAAAAAACAGCAACGCTGGAGAATAACGGCTATTGTTCTTCTAGTCATTATCTCCAGCGCTGCTGGTTCGCTCACAAGCACGAAACTAAGATTTGGGGAATGTCTCCTGCTTGTTTTATCTCAAGCAACATAAGGCTTCTTATGAATACCTTATGTTGGTTTTAGTTCAGTGTTTAATACCTGCTCATTACATTATGGTAAACTTACACATTATGTTAATTGGGTCTAATTTTTTAAGAAAATTTACACAGTATTCTTGACAAGCTCTTGTCAGGAATTCTGCTTTTATTATTACTTAAAATACATCCGCCTGCTTTCACAAACTCACATTAGGAACATATATTTTTATTTTTTATTATTACAACATAATATTTGGTGGAGATGACCAAAGTTCATCTTTATATATCAATAATTATAGCATATTTGGTGACAAAATTGTTGACAATAATACCATTAATCACCTAAGAAGGTGTATAAATATATACTAATTTTATTAATAACACTTAAATTTATAAAAATTTTCATTAATACAATATAATTATACATTATATAAAAGTACAAGTCAACTTATATGTACCCACAATACAGTGGGACAGCCCCTCTCCCCAGTAAATTTCTTTAGAAATTTACTGGGCAGGCAATAGAGTTTGGAGCAAAGCGACAAATTCTATTGCAAGAAAAGGCACTCAGTCAGAGATAGAGTCTACACTAAAACAAGTGCCGGCAAAACATTTTTATTGAGCTTGCGAAATAAATATGTTTTGCAAAGAAAAGGGGGTGTTGGGGGAAAAGTATTTTCCCCTGACCACACAGAAGCTCTGCTGAGCTTCTAGTGTGTTAGAATGCA
Source organism: uncultured Clostridia bacterium (assembly GCA_944390995.1). Next base: position 262 of record CALXSA010000016.1, on the reverse strand, counting down.
AAGTAAGAAGAAATGCAAAGTAAATTGCTACAATCATTCATAATACGAGAAATTTGTAAGAAATACTTTACATTTTATCTCTATCAACAACCCATATAAGAAATTTAATTAAGAAAAATCAGGGAGGCGATGTTTTTAATTAAGCCCATAAAGGCTATCTTGTATATAAAAGGGAATTGATAAAACATGAGTTATGCTATTATTAGAAATGCAAATTATAAAAAAGAAAATTTGGCAGGACTATATAAACATAACGAAAGAA
>CALXSA010000015.1 GCA_944390995.1 uncultured Clostridia bacterium | reverse complement strand
GGTAGTATCCAAGCATTATATTTGGTCCCTTTCCTAAGATTTCTCCTACCCCATCTTTGTCTGGATTATCTATTTTTATTTCTACATTTTTAAGTGGTATTCCTATTGAGCCGGCTCTATGTTTTTCTTCTGATTCTGCTGTTAATACTGGTGAACTTTCTGTTAGTCCATATCCTTGTATTAGCTCTACTCCTAGGTCATTGTACCATTCTATAGTTACTTTGTCCATTGGTGCTGCTCCATATAGCACTACTCTAAGGTATTCATCGAATTGTTTTAGTACTGGTTTAAATAGTTTCTTCCTTAAATCTATTTTGCATTTTAGCAGTCCGTGAGAAAGTTTTGTCATTTTATCTATTAGTCCTTTTTTGCCACTATCGGCAATTGCTTTCTGTATTTTTTTAGCCATTGTTTCAAGTACCAAAGGTACTGCGACAAAAATTGATACCTTAAATTCTTTTAGATTATCTGCTATGTATCTTAGTCCTTCACAAAATGCTATCGTTGCACCACAGTATGTGCCGTATAGGAATGTTATACTGCATTCAAATGTGTGGTGTATTGGCAAAAATGATAGCAACGTGTCTGTTGGAAGTATTAGAAAATTATATTGATAGTTTGAGACATTTTTGCAGATGTTTTCTTGTGATAGCATCACTGCTTTAGGCTCATTTGTAGTACCCGATGTAAATAGCATAACGTACATTTCGTTTTCATTTAGTTTTACATCGTCATATTTGCCATTTCCTGCTTTTATTACTTCTTCTCCATCTTTAAGCATTTGCTCAAATTTTAGTACTTCTTCTTTTTCTATGTTGTCCATGCAAATTTTGTATTTTATATCACATCCTTGCGCAATTGCTTCGTCTATTGCGTTTTGGTATTTTTCGTCATATACAACGCAGTCTACTTCACTTCTTTTTAAGAGTTTTTCTATTTCTTTATCGGTAAGCGCTTTATCTAGTGGCACTATTACTCTACCTGCTGTAGTTACCCCCAAATAGGTTATGCACCATTCATACCTGTTATTTCCTATAACTGCAACTCTTTTTACGTCAGATGATAATACTTTTTCTGCTACTTTTTTAATATCTTCCACAAAAGTTTTATATGTGACCTCTTTTATTTCCTTATTTTCTTTAAATTTAAACGCCACACTCTCCCCAAAACTTTCATATCTTTTTACTAACTCCCTAAAATTAGAAATTTCGGGATAATACTCTCTCTTTTTCATTAAACTCCCTCCTCTTGTTGAAAAATAATTCGTAATCATTTTATAACAATTTGACAATTTTTTCAACAATTTTATTGCTTTTTAAAAATTTTCATTATATAATTTGATTGAATTATTATATATTTGGGGGATTTTGAAAATGGAAAGGAAATATTACGAGCTGACATCTTCACAAAACTCTATTTGGCTTACAGAGGAATACATGTCAAATACAAATATGAATAATGTAGGAGGATATTTATATATTAATGAAGTAGTAGACTTCGTGGCTTTGAACAAGGCTCTTAATTTATATATAGAAAAAAACGATGCTTTGCGATTACGCTTTTGCATTGACAGGGGGCAGCCAAAGCAATATTTAACAGAGTATGAATTTAAGAATTTCAATATTATTCCTGTTGATACATTGGAGGATGAGAAGAAATGTACACAGGCTTTGATAAACACCCCTTTTAATCTTATTGATACAGAGTTATTTAAGATTAATATTTTTAAATACCCAAATGGTCATGGTGGTTTCAATGCTAATTTCCACCATTTAGTATCTGACGCTTGGACAATGAGTCTTTTTTTAAGTGAAGTAATTTCATATTATTCATGTTTAATTCACGGGAAGGAACTCGACCTAAATCCATTCCCTTCATATGTTGACTACATTGCTCAAGAAAAAGAATATACGGATAGTAAACGTTTCCAAAAGGATAAAGAATTTTGGAATGAACTTTTCGACTCTGAACCTATTTTTTCGCGTATTTCTTCTGAGGCGACTTCTTCTTTGAGTACCGCTTCAAAGAGAATTTCTTTTGAATTACCTTCTAATTTATACACGCAGATTAACGAACTTTGCCAAAAATATAAATGTTCAATATATACCTTTTTTATGGCTATATATTCTATTTATATTGCAAAATTGAATAACAACCGCAGTCCTATTGTTGGTACTCCGGTTTTAAACAGAAGTAATTTTAAAGAAAAACATACAAGCGGAATGTTTATTAGTACTGTTCCTTTTAAGACTACTTTTTCTGCTGAACAGTCTTTTTCGAGCTATTTGCAAGATGTTGCATTAACTCAGCTTAGTATTTTTAGGCATCAAAAATATCCTTATGACGTTTTGTTAAAAGATATTAAGGAGAAATTTAGTATTAGTGAGAATTTATATGATTTGGTATTGTCTTATCAAAATGCTAGGGATGATAGTCAAAGTTCGGATGTTGAGTATTCTTCAAATTGGCTATTTTCTGGGCATGTGTCAAATAGTCTTGAAATTCATTTTTATGATATGGATAATACTGGTACTTTGAATATGTTTTATGATTACCAGTTGGATAAGTTTAGTGAAGCGGATATTCACAGTTTGCACAGCAGAATTATTGAAATGACAAACATGGTTTTGAATAATTCTGAAATATGTATAAAAGATATTCCTATTATTACTAAAGAGGAGCAGGAAAAGTTTTTAGGAGATTTTAATTTTACTGGTTTTGATTATGACAAGGAGCTTTCGCTTACAAAGATTTTTGAAAGCAATGCTCAGAATTTCCCTAATAAAACTGCGGTAATTTTTGAGGGGCAAAAACTAACTTATGCAGAGCTAAACAACAGAGCAAATGCTATTGCGGAAAAACTTATTACTTCTAGCGTAATGAAAAATGATATTGTGGGTATTATGCTAAATCGTTCTATCGATTTACTGCCTGCTGTTTGGGGCGTTTTGAAAGCTGGTGCTACATACATGCTTATTGACCCAGCACTTCCAGCAGATAGAATTAATTATATGTTATCTAATTCTAGTTCTCCACTTCTTATTACAAGCAGAGATATGGAGCTAGAGTTTGAAAACAAGCTTTATTTGGATGCTATTGATTTTAACAAAGAAGTGTCTAACCCAGATATGGCAAGCAGTAATGAGGATGGCTTTTGTGTAATATATACTTCTGGCTCTACTGGAACGCCAAAGGGAGTTTTACTAAAAAGACTTAGTGTTATTAACATGGTTAATAGCTATAAAAAGTTTTTGTACACTGATACTTGCGATACTTTTTTGAGTACAAGTACGGTTGCTTTTGATATGTTTATTGTTGAGAATTTTGTTTCTCTACTTTCTGGCAAGACTGTGGTTTTGGCAAATAATGAGGAGCAAAAAGTCCCAGCTTTTATGAGTGCGCTTATTAAAAAGTACAATATTGATTTTGTTTTGAGTACTCCTTCTAAAATTGAGCTTCTTTTATTAAATGACGAGACAAGCTCTTGTTTGAAAGGGCTAAAAGTAATTCAATTGGGTGGAGAAGTGTTCAAGGAGACTTTATATAACCGTTTGAGGGCTCGCACTAGTGCAAAGATTTTTAATGGTTATGGTCCTTCTGAGTGTACTGCTTGTGCTTCTGACAAGGAAATAGTAGACGGAGAGGATATTACTATTGGAAAGCCATTTTTAAATACTAGAATTTATGTTTTAAATGATGACCTAAATATGCTTCCTGTTGGTTTTAGTGGGGAAATGTATATTTCAGGTGATGGTGTTGGAAAAGGATATGTAAATAGAGAGGAACTTACCAAAAAAGCATTTATTATGGACCCATTTTCTGAAAATGTTATGTATAAGACTGGAGATATTGCAAAATATAGGGCTGATGGAGAGCTTGTCTATATTGGTAGAAAAGATTTTCAAGTTAAGCTTCGTGGTCTTCGTATTGAATTAGATGAGATTACAAACAAGATTGTTAAGCTTGAAAATGTAATAAATGCTGTTTCTGTAATTAAAAAAGTAAATAATATTGATTGTATTTGCTCTTATGTTGTGTCTTCTGGAAACATTACAGAAGAATATATTAAGAGTGCTTTGAAGCAGTCTTTGCCTTACTATATGGTACCTTCCCATGTTGTTTTCATGGAGAGTTTGCCTATCACTTTGAATGGAAAAGTTGATACAAAAAAACTTCCAGAAATTGAGGTAAAGCAAAGTGAATATATTGCTCCTTTTACTGAGACTGAGAAGAAACTTGAAAAAATTTGGTGTGATATTTTAGACATGGAGCAAGTTAGCATAAACTCAGATTTCTTTGATTTGGGTGGAGATTCTTTATGCTCAATTAAACTTGTTTCCGAAGTTTATAGTGTATTTAATATCAAAATTGGAATAAAGGATATTTTTAAGGCTCCTACAATTAAGTCTTTGGCGGAATTAATTGATAAATCTGCAACTGTAGAGGACGATGCTCAAGACATTCCTAAGGCTGAGGTTAGAGATTATTATCCTTTAAGTTCTGCTCAAAAGAGAATTTATTTTACAGTAAATATGGAGCCCGATACGGTTACATACAACACGCCTGGTGCACTGCTTTTTGATAAGCACCCTGATGCAGAAAAGCTAGAGAAATGTTTTAATACACTTTTGAATAGACACTGTGCTTTTAGAACATACTTTGCATTAGACGGTGAGCAGGTTGTCCAAAAAGTATTGCCTACGGTAGAGTTTAAATTAGAAGTTATTAATATGCAAGAGAAGAATTTGGAAAGCATCTTCGAGAGTTTTGTTAAGCCTTTCGATTTGTCTAAGGCACCTTTGTTTAGGGCTAAGTTATACAATTTTTCTGATGGTTCTTCTGCCCTATTTATAGATATGCATCATATAATTTGCGATGGTGAGTCTGTTGGTATTTTTGTTGATGAGCTTTGCAAATTATACAATGGAGAGAAATTAGATGCAAACGACTTAGATTACGTGGACTTTGCAGTTTGGGAAGATAAAAATATTCATTCAGATTATTACGTTAGGAGTAAGAGGTTCTGGCTAAATCAGTTAGATGGCGAGTTACCTGTGCTTAACATGCCTGCTTCTAGTGCTAGACCTAATGTTCAATCTTTTGATGGAAATAAGATTTATAGGACTATTTCAAGCAATGCAAAGGTTCTAGATTTTTGTAAAAAACATAATGCTACACCATTTACATTTTTACTATCTGTTTACTATATTGCATTATATAAATATACAAACCAGAATGACTTGATTGTTGGAAGCCCAATTATAGGCAGGGATAAAGCTTCTTTATACAATATTATTGGTATGTTTGTAAACAGCTTGGCTCTAAGAGCTAAGGTTGACTCTAAATCTACATTTGCTGAGTTTTTAAGAGTGGTAACCGCAAATTGTTTTAATTGCTTTGAACATCAATCAGAGCCTTTTGACGAAATTGTTAAGGCTTTGAAGATAAGCAGAGATACTAGCAGAAACCCATTGTTTGATACAATGTTTATTTACCAGAACGAGGGGCAGCCAGAAATTAAGTTAGATGGGCTAAATACTACATATTATGCTCCTGATGACCATTCTTCTAAGTTTGACTTTTCGTTAGAGGTAACTCCTGACAAGGAAAATTTGAATCTTTGCTTGGAGTATTGTACTAAGCTATTTAATATTAATTTTATGGAAAATTTCTTAGACCATTATATTAATATTTTAAATATTGTTTTGGAACAACCAGATACTGAGATTTGCAATATAAATATGCTTTCTGAGCATGAGACTGATACAATTTTAAATAAATTTAATGAACGCACTTTAAGTTACCCTAGGAGTAATTCTATAATGGAATTATTTGAGGAAACTGCTAAGAAAAACGCTGACAGTACGGCTTTAATTTACAATGACACGAAGATATCTTACAAGGAATTAGACGAGGCTTCTTCTAAGCTTGCTATGCATTTGAAGTCTTTGGGTGTTAAAAAAGGCGAAATTGTGGCTACTTTATTAAACAGGTCTAGTAATTTAATTATTGCTATGCTTGGAATTATGAAATGTGGTGCAGTGTATCTACCTATTTCAACTGCTTTGCCACAAAACAGAATTGAATATATTTTGTCTGATAGCAAAACGAACATTTTTGTAATAGATAATAGCAATAGCTTAGAAATAGAGAATGTTGACTTTGTTAATATTGAAGAAGTTGAGTTTGAGAATATCGAAATTACTGAAGAAACTTTGGATATTGGACCAGAAGATATTTTATACATTATTTACACATCTGGTTCTACCGGTAACCCAAAGGGAGTTCAAATTGCCAACAAAAATTTGAACAATTTCATACATTCTTTCAATAAATTGTTTGATTATAGTGTAGGAAATAAGGATATTTGCCTATCTTCTACTAGCATCTCTTTTGATGTTAGTATTTGGGAGTTTTTCTTCACGCTTTTAAATGGTGGTGCTTTATACTTGTATCCTCACGAGAGTATTGATGATATTATTGATTATTGCAATACTATTATTAAGAACAACATTACAATGGCTTATTTGCCACCAAACATTTTGCAAGAGGTATATTCAATTCTTGCTGAAAACAAAATTTGTTTAAATAAAATTTTGGTGGGAGTTGAACCGATTAAAACAGAGGTTATGAAAAAGTACTTTGAGCTTAATGGCAACATGAAAATAGTTAATGGATATGGTCCTACAGAGACAACAATTTGCTGTACTGCTTATGTTTTGAAAAAGGATGCTGACATTCCATACAATGTTTTACCTATTGGAAAGCCTTTGCATAATTTAAAAGCATACGTTTTAGATAAAGACTTAGAACCAGTTCCTTTTGGCGCTAATGGAGAGTTGTATATTTCTGGAGATAATGTTGGAAAAGGATATTTAAACAGAAGTGAGCTTACTGATGAGAGGTATATTCCATGTAAGTTTAATGACGGAAAAATAATGTACAAAACTGGTGATATTGTAAAATGGCTACCTGATGGAAATATTATGTTTATGGGCAGAAATGATAAGCAAATTAAAATAAAAGGACACAGAATTGAGCTTAACGAGATTTCTAGTGCAATACTAGAATACCCTACAATTACTAAGTGTAAGATTATTGTTAAGGAAAAAAATAATAATAAGTATTTACTTGCTTTCTTTACTGCAAGTAAGAAAATTGTTATAAACGACCTTCGTATGTTTTTAAGCTTAAAGTTACCTTTTTACAGTATACCTAATATAATTATGCAGCTTGACCATTTTGTTTTAACTCCAAATGGTAAGATTGATAGCCACTATTTGGAAAATATGCCTGTTTCAATAGGTTCAGAATATGAGCCTCCTAGAAATGAGTTTGAGGAAAAACTGGTTGAATTGTGGAAACAATACTTGGGCGTAGAAAAAGTTGGAATAAATGATAATTTCTTTGAGCTTGGTGGAGATTCGCTAATTGCTATTAAGCTACAAATTGAAATATTTAAGCTTGGCATGAACATAACTTATTCAGATATATTCACAAACCCAACTATAAAAGAGTTATCTAACAAGACTTCGCGCCGAGTGTTTGAGTCTCATTTAGAAGATTATAATTATTCTAATATAGACGAACTTATACATAAAAACGTGCAACCTATAACCGAGAAAATTACTACAACAAAGCTACAAGCCATTTTGCTTACTGGTGTTACAGGTTTTGTTGGAATACATGTTTTAGCAAAACTTTTGGATAACACTGATGCTAAAATATATTGCTTAATTCGTAGGAAAGATAATATAGATATTGGTAGTAGGCTTATTAAAACTTTACATTTCTATTTTGGCGATAAATACGATACACTTATCGGAAATAGAATTAAAGTTGTTGAAGGAGATATTGTTTTACCTAGGTTTAACCTATCTGACGAGCTATATGCAAAATTAGGTAGGAAAATTTCGTGCATTATCAATAGTGCTGCTATAGTTAAACATTATGGTTCGCAAAATTTGTTTGATGAGACTAATGTTAAAGGTGTGCAAAATATAATTGATTTTTGCAGTAGATTTGGTGTAAAATTATATCACATCTCTACACTTAGCGTTTCTGGAAATGTTTTTGCAGAAGATAATTTCAGTGGTGCTAAGATGGATAAAGAAACTATTTTTAGAGAAAATAATTTATTCATTAATCAAGACCTATCTAATATATATATTTACACAAAATTTATTGCAGAAAGATTGATACTTGAGAATGTTGCAAATGGCAAATTGAATGCAACTGTTATTAGGCTTGGAAATATCACGAGCAGGTATATGGATGGCAAATTTCAGATAAATGTTTCTGAAAATGCATTTTTAAATAGATTGATTACATTTATTAATCTTAAATATCTGCCAGATTATTTAATGGATGGCTATCTTGAGTTTTCGCCTGTAGACTGTGTTGCAGAGGCTATAAGCAAGATAGTAAACCACAACTTTCCATACACGGTGATTCATTTATACAATAATCGTCATGTAAGTTTAGCCAATGTTTTGCAGTATTTGAGAGATTACGGTATCGAGATTAATGTTGTTGACAACCAAAAGTTTTTGGAAGTTATTAGTGATGTTTTGAAAAATAACCAAAATATTTTGTCTGGCATAATTAATGACTTTGACGAAAATAAAATGTTGGTTTATAAGTCTAATGTTACTTTAAATAATAGTTTTACAAATGAATTTTTAAATAAAATTGGCTTTGCATGGCCAGAGATTACAGAAGATTATATTGTAAAATATCTTGATTATTTGAAAGATATTAATTACCTTAAAGATTTTGAAAAATAACGTAGGAGAAAGGAGAAAAAACTATGAGTTCACAGCAGTTTTATACCATAGCATTAGCGGTTTGTAACATACTTCTTGGTATACTCTTGATTATAGTTGTAAATACCAAAAGAAAAAAGGCAGTACATACAGCATTCGCTTTTGTTGTACTCTGCCTCATGATATGCTGTCTTGGTCAATATGCCTCATTAGTTTTTGCTGATGCATGGCATTTAGAACCGGTTTATTTTGATTATTTTGTATATATTGGTACATGTTTCTTACCTGTCGCATTTTTGTTTTTTAGTATTAGTTTTGCTAAAACAAAATTTAAGTTTAAAAAGCCATATTTACTTTTATTTATAATACCTATTACTACTTTGCTGGTAATTTGGACAAATGATTACCATCATTTGTTCTATGTAGTGTATAATGTAACAACTGCGGATACTGTTTTCGGACCATATTTCTATGTTCATTCTGTGTATTCATATGCATTGCTCTTTATATCACTAATTTATTTGATTAGATATACAATCAAAAATTCAGGCTTTTTCTCGAAACAGTCAATTTTAATTTTAGTAGGTTCTTTAATTCCTATTTGCATTAACTTTGTTGGAGTTTTGGGAATACCAATGACAATATATCTAACACCTATATCATTCACTATATCTGCTCTTTTCTTTGCTTTGGCAATGATAAAATTTAGGTTTTTGTCTGTTACGCCTATTGCTTTGCAAAATATTGTTGATAAGATGTCAGACGGATATATTGTTATTGACGAAGAAAATTTGATTGTAGATTTTAATAAGCCAATAGTGGACTTTTTACGAGTAAAAAAAGATAACTTTAGAAATAAAGATTTTTTTGCATATGAAACTAAACATATTCAAAAAAAAGACTTGGACACTATACGAAAATATGTAGATTTATCAAGAAAGTCTAGTAAAACATACAGTCTTCAGATAAAATTAATTAAGTCTCAAAAATATTTTAATGTAGAAATAACAAGTATGTTTTCTGACAATCTACTTCTTGGCACATTAATTTTGTTTAAAGATACTACTCAGCATATTTTGGATATGGAACAAATACAAAATAACCAGAGTTTGCTTATGGAAAGAGAGCGTTTGGCATCGCTTGGTCAGCTAATAGGTGGAATTGCTCACAACTTAAAGACACCAATAATGTCCATCTCTGGTGCTACGGAAGGCTTGACAGACCTAATAAAGGAATATGACGAATCTATTGGTGACCCTGAGGTTACAAATGAAGACCATCATGCAATTGCTAAAGATATGAGCGAATGGGTAGATAAAATTAAAACACACACTGCATATATGTCTGATGTAATTACTGCCGTTAAGGGCCAGGCCGTTACTTTATCTGAAAACCAACATATAACATTTGATATTGATGAGTTGGTAAAACGTGTTGATATTTTAATGAAGCATGAGCTTAAAAATGCATTGATAACACTAAACATTTCAATTAATACTGATAAAAACACGGCACTTCATGGAGATATTACTAGCCTTGTTCAAGTAATTAATAACATGATTTCTAACAGCATACAGGCATACAATGGCAAACCAAACGAAAGCATTGAGCTAATTGTAAATAGGGAGAAAAACAATTTAGTAATTTCGGTAAAAGACCATGGATGTGGCCTTCCTGAAGAAGTAAAGAAAAAGCTATTTAAAGAAATGATTACAACAAAAGGAAAAAACGGCACAGGTCTTGGCCTCTTTATGTCTTATTCTACGATACGTGCACATTTTAATGGAGACATTACTTTTGAGAGCAATTCAAACGGAACTACATTTAATATAATTATTCCGATTAACTAGCTTCCTTGCAAAGTAGGGACACGTTTATTCTTGCAAAAATTTGCAAGGTGGGGACACGTCTATTCTTGCAAAAATTTGTAAAAAAAGACGTGTCCCTACTTTGCATTTTTAACTCTAGTCGTAAACTTTAATCGTTTTTCGACTTTTTGTGTTAATTTTCTTGATTTTTTGGCAAACTACTAATATAATTAGGCTAGTTGAAATAATAAGGAGGTACAACATGAGGAAAAATGAACATATATCTCCTTCAAATGGTTACAAAATTATTGCAGTTGATGATGAAATGGGAATTGTTGATTCACTTTCAATCTTCTTAAAAAGGTCTGGTTATGACTTTACAGGTGTGACTGACCCGTTAGAGGCAATTGAACGTGTGAAGCAAGAACATTTTGATTTAATGATTTTAGACTTTATTATGGAGCCAATTCATGGAGATAAGGTTGTAGAGGAAATTAGGAAATTTAATAAGGAACTATACATACTATTGCTTACTGGTCATAAAGATTTAGCTCCACCTCTTGAGACTATAAGAAAATTGGATATTCAGGGGTATTGTGAAAAAAGCGATAAGTTTGACCAATTGCTACTTTTAATTGAATCTGCAATGAAGTCCATTGCCCAAATGAACGAAATTAAAAGAATAAATATAGAGCTTGCTGATACTTATGAGAAGTTGGAGAAGGCTTATTTAGACAGCATTCAGACTTTGCGATATACAGTTGAGGCAAAGGACCCATATACAAGAGGACATTCAGATAGAGTTTCCGAGTATTCTGTTCTTCTAGGAGAGAAACTTGGCTTATCTGACAACGATATTAAAACTCTTAGAGTTGGCGGTTTATTCCATGACATTGGAAAAATAGGAATACCAGATAGCATTTTGCTAAAAGAATCAAAGCTTACTGATGATGAATATTCCGAAATTAAGAATCACCCTGCTATTGGCGCTCACATTCTTTGTGATGCTGAGGTTTTTAAGGATATTATTCCAATTGTTAAGCATCACCATGAAAGGTATGACGGTAGGGGTTATCCTGGCCAGCTAAAAGGCGAAGACATTCCATATTTTGCGAGAATTGCAGCCGTAGCAGATGCTTTTGATGCAATGACTTCAAAAAGGACTTATAGAGATTCACTTCCACTGGATGTGGTTCGTGGTGAAATAGAGAAAAACTTGGGTACTCAATTTGACCCTAATGTCGGCAAGGTATTTTTAGATATACTTGATAACGAGCCTGACAAAATAAAAGAAATACAGGAGAAATACCCAGCATAAACTGTTTTTGGGGACGGAGCAAAAAAACAGCAAAATAAGAACTTGACTCGACATAGTAACCAAAGATTTTGGCCTAAGCTCTCCAAACCCTGTTGCCTATGACAATAAATACAGAGAATAAACTATTTTTAAGCGATGTAGTTTATTCTCTGTTAAATTTAGAGCACGTTTCTGTTTTGCTCTCCTTAGCAGATTTGTTTTAAATCTTCATACTAAGCTTTACTTTTTGCCTATCCATATCAATTCCAATAACTTTTACTTTAACTATATCTCCAACAGACACAACATCTGATGGGTTTTTAACATAGCTATTGCTCATTTCAGATATATGTACTAGCCCGTCATGCTTTACACCAACATCTACAAATGCTCCAAAGTCAGTTACATTTCTTACTGTTCCTGTTAAGATTTGCCCTTCTCTTAGGTCTTCGAATTTTAAAACATCTGCTCTTAACACTGGTTTTGGCATGTCTTCTCTTGGATCTCTACCTGGTTTTGAAAGTTCGTCTATAATATCTTTTAATGTCATCTCCCCTACTTCTAGCTCTTTTGCAGCCTCTTGTATTTTTACCCCTGCTAGTTTTTCTTTTATTTCTTTTAATTTATTTTTATCTAGTAGGTCGTCTTTCTCAAAACCTATTTTATTTAGCAACTTCTCTGCTATGGCATAGCTTTCTGGGTGAACTGCTGTTGTCTCTAATGGGTTGTTTCCTTCATATACACGGATAAAACCTGCGCATTGCTCAAAAGCTGATTTGCCAAGTTTTGGTACTTTTAAAAGTTCTTTTCTTTCCTTTATTTTTCCGTTTTCATCTCTATATTTCACTATGTTATTTGCAATTGTTTTGTTTATTCCCGAAATATATTGCAAAAGCGAAGGTGTTGCTGTGTTTACATCCACTCCTACTTTGTTTACGGCATCTTCCACAACTCCCTCTAGGCTTTCAGACAATTTTTTCTGATTTACGTCATGTTGATATTGTCCAACACCAATTGACTTAGGGTCTATTTTTACAAGCTCTGCTAGTGGGTCTTGCAACCTTCTGGCAATTGAAATCGCACCTCTTAGTGAAACATTTATGTCTGGATATTCTTCTGTTGCAAGTTTTGATGCTGAATAAACAGATGCCCCCGCTTCTGAAACTATTGCATAGTGCACATCTTTGCCTAATTCCTCTTTTGCCCTTTTTATTACATCTGCTACAAATATCTCTGATTCCCTTGATGCAGTTCCATTACCAATTGCAAACATATTTACATCGTATTTTTTTATTAGATTTAACAAAACCTTTGCCGAATTTTCTACATCATTTTGTGGCTCCGTTGGATAGATTGTTGTTGTCTCCAGCACTTTGCCTGTCTCATCAATTACCGCTATTTTGCAGCCTGTTCTATATGCGGGGTCAAAGCCAATTACTGTTAGATGCTTAATTGGCGCTCCTAATAGTAATTGCTTTGCGTTTTTTCCAAACACCTTTATTGCTTTTTCTTCTGCTTTTTCTGTTAAGTCTGAACGAATTTCTCTGTCTATTGATGGCTCTATCAATCTTTTCCAGCTGTCATTTATTGCATTGTCCAAATATTCTTCAAATTGCGTATGGCCTTTTATTATATCCCTTTGCATCAAAGAAATTATTTTTTCTTCAGGCTTGTCTATTTTCACCTTTAAGAATTCCTCTTTTTCGCCTCTATTTATTGCCAATATTCTATGGCTCGGAAGCCTTTTTAAGCTTTCATTAAAGTCATAATACATATCGTAGCTTGACTTCTCCTCCGGGTTTGTAGCCTTTACATTTATTACTGCCTCTCTGTAGCATATTCCTTTAATTTTCTTCCTATATGTTGGGTTGTCAGAAATATTTTCTGCAATAATGTCCAAAGCCCCTCCAATTGCTTCCTCCACATTTGCAACAATCTTTTCTTTTGGAGTACCTTCTTCCACACTATCCACATTTACAAACTCTTTTGCAATTTCTTCAATTGGTCTTTTATCCTCTTGCTCCAAAATTATATTTGCCAAAGGCTCTAGCCCTTTCGCTTTTGCAACAGTCGCTCTTGTTTTCTTCTTTGGCTTATATGGTCTATAAATATCTTCCACCTCTGCTAAAGTCTTTGCTTCATTTAATGAAGTAATAATTTCCTCGGTTAGTTTTCCTTGCTCGTCAATACTTTTTTGCACTTCTTCTTTTCTTTTCATTAAATTTCTAAGGTATGTTAGCCTCTCCCCTAAATCTCTTAAAACCTCATCAGACAAGCCACCTGTTACCTCTTTTCTATAACGCGCAATAAAGGGAATTGTGTTTCCTTCATCTATGAGCTTAATTGCTGCGTTTACCTGATTTTCCTTGATATTTAATTCCTCTGCAATTATTTTAGCTATATTCTCCATTTTTATTCTTGTATGGCCTTTTTCCATACTCTCCTTTCTATATAATTTTAGAAATAACCTCTATATTAGAAAAAATAGAGGTTATAACTATCTATACTATTTCAATTTTTAATTTGCTTTCTTTTTCTTTTATACCAACTTTACTATATATTTTTTCTATTATTTCTTTCATCTCTATATTTTTATAAATCTTCTGTTGTTGGGTCGAATAGCTTAATATATCTTTCATAATCCGGAATTTCGTCATCTGGAAAGTCATATTCCATATGCTCTTTATAAATTTTTTCCGCTTCTTCTAAGTTTGCCTTTGTTATCATTATTATTCGTGTGATAATTCACACCTTCGCTCCCTTCTGTATGTATTTTAACCTATCCTATCTCTAGGTACTCATCATATGTTACTTCTCTGTCGATAAGTTTGTCTGCCTTTATATCGATTATTCTATTTGCAACAGTCTGTGTTAGTTGGTGGTCATGTGAGCTAAATAGAATTATTCCTTTATATTTTTTCATTCCCTCGTTAAGCGCTGTGATGCTTTCCATGTCTAAGTGGTTTGTTGGCTCGTCGAATATTAATAGGTTTGCTCCAGATAGCATCATTTTAGATAGGACACATCTTACTTTTTCTCCTCCAGATAGCACATTTACTTTTTTTAGTGCTTCTTCTCCAGAGAATAGCATTCTTCCTAAAAAGCTTCTTACATATGTTTCGTCCGGGTCTTTTGAATATTGTCTTAGCCAATCTGTTATTGTTATATCTTCCTCAAACAAATAATTATTGTCCTTTGGAAAATAGTTTGTTGTAATTGTAGTTCCATACTTAATAGTACCTGAATCTGGTTCCATTTCTCCTGCTAAAATTTGGAACAATACCGTTTTTGCATTTTCATTATCTGCTAAAAATGCTATTTTATCATTTGGCTTTACAACAAACGATACTTTATCCAATATCTTTTCACCATTTATTGTTTTACAAATATTTCTTACTTCTAATATGTCTTTGCCTGGCTCTCTATCAGGTTTAAAGTCAACATATGGATACCTTCTGTTTGAAGGTTTTATTTCGTCTAGCTCTATTTTCTCCAATGACTTCTTTCTTGAGGTTGCTTGCTTAGACTTAGATGCATTTGCACTAAATCTTGCAATAAATTCTTGTAATTCCTTTATTTTTTCCTCTTTCTTTTTGTTCGCTTCTTTCATTTGCTTTAGCGCTAATTGGCTTGACTCATACCAGAAATCGTAGTTTCCTGGATATACCTTTATTTTGCCGTAGTCCACGTCTGCAATGTGTGTACATACTTTGTTTAAGAAATATCTATCGTGTGATACTACAATTACTGTATTTTCAAAATTAATTAAAAATTCTTCTAGCCAGTTGATGCTTTTTAAGTCTAAGTCGTTTGTAGGCTCGTCAAGCAATAGAATATCTGGGTTGCCGAATAATGCTTGAGCAAGAAGTATTTTT
Organism: uncultured Clostridia bacterium; assembly: GCA_944390995.1. The sequence continues at coordinate 9,523 of CALXSA010000015.1, read as the reverse complement.
ACTTTGTCTTTTGGCTCTAGCTCGCTCATCATTTTATAGTGCTTGTCCGGTTCAATTCCTAAGTCGTTTAAAAGCACTGCTGCATCTGACTCCGCATTCCATCCGTCTAATTCCGCAAACCTTTCTTCTAATTTTGCTGCTTTCATTCCGTCTTCTTCTGAGAAGTCTGACTTGGCATAGATTGCCTCTTTTTCTTTCATGATGTTATATAGTTCCTGATTTCCCATTATTACTGTATCCATAACAGTGTATTCTTCAAAAGCAAAGTGGTCCTGCTTTAATACAGACAGTCTCTCGTTCTTCTCTTTTGAAACCTCTCCTTTGCTAGGCTCAAGTTCTCCTGATAGAACTTTTAAAAATGTAGACTTTCCTGCTCCATTTGCTCCTATTATTCCATAACAACATCCCTTATTGAATTTTATATTTACATCTTCAAATAAGATTCTTTTTCCAAATCTGATTGTAACGCCTGTTGCTGTAAGCATTTTCATTCCTCCTCTTTTTTCGTTTTGGGGACAGGTCTCCCAGCGAAATTTTTTTCGTTTTGGGGACACATCTCCTACCGTTTTTTGTTTTTGAGCACCCCTTTATATTGCCCCTTGTATTACTCTTTCATTTTGTAATCATTTTTCAATCTTCTTACTACTTAATCTAGCAGCCCTTTCTTCTTTAACAAAATTAATGCTATCATTCCTATTAATACAGAAAGCATCACAACCATAATAAATCCAAGTGGACTGCTTTGCATTGGCACCGGTACATTCATGCCCCAGTAGCTTGCTATCATTGTAGGTATTGCTAAAATGATTGTTATTGATGTTAAATATTTCATAACTCCATTTAAGTTGTTTGATATGATTGACGCGTACGCATCCATTGTGCCTGTAAGAATGTCTCTATATATCTTTGCCATCTCTATTGCCTGTTTGTTTTCAATGATTGCATCTTCTAGTATATCCTCATCTTCGTCGTATAGCTTAATTAAATTGCCACGCATGGTCTTTTCCATTACAACTTCGTTTGATTTTAAAGATGTAGTAAAATATACAAGACCTTTTTCTAAACTTAGCAATTTTAAGAGCTCTTTGTTTTTCATTGAATTCTTAAGTACATTTTCTGCTATTTCTGTTTCTTTGTTTAATTTCTTTAGCATATTTAAAAACATCTCTGAGTTCGAATAAAATAGCTGTAATAACATTCTACTCTTTTTGTATGTGACAACAGTTTTTATTCTTCTTTTTGTGAATTCCTCTAGAATTGGGTTTTTGCTATATGAAACTGTTATTATATAGTCATCCCTTACAAAAATAACCCCAATAGGCATTGTGCTATATACCTTTGCGCCAGACTCTATTTCCATTATTGGTGTGTCTATGATAAACAATATTGTGTTGTCGTCATCTTCCACATCGATTCTGGCCTTTTCCTCTGGGTCTAATGCGTATCTTATGAAATCTTCTTGAATATTAATATTTTCACATACTATTTTTATTTCCTCATCACTGGGCGAAACCATGTGTATCCAATTCCCTTTTTCGTATTTTGTTGTTTCTTCCGTCAAATTTGTTTCTAAATCTGTTTTATACATTGTAAACATAGTTATCACCCCTCAAGATAATATATTAACATAAATAGAAAATAATTACAACAGAAAAATCACAAAAATATTGACAAATGTTTATTTTGGTTTTATAATAGTTATGTTACTGTTTCGTGGCAAACAAAATTTATGCGCCATTAGCTCAGTTGGTAGAGCAGTTGACTCTTAATCAAATGGTCGGAGGTTCGAATCCTCTATGGCGCACCAAAAGTGGAGTATTCGAGAATACTCCTATTATATTTCAAAAACCTTTAAATGTTGAAACAACAGCGTTTGAAGTTTTTTTATTTTCGTTATATTTCAGATATATTGCAAAAATTTCTGCTATTGCATTACTTTTTGCATTACTTTTTCGGGATATATGTTTTTGCAAAAGCGCTATGCTGTAGTGACATTTTCTTTTGTTGTTTCTTGAATTGCATTAAAATATAATACTTTTTCAAAAACAGAAAGCAGCCCAAAACCGACGCGTTATTTTCGGTTCTGAGCTGTTTTTATTCTTTAGACATATAACTCTCCTTAAAGAGCACCATTACTAGCACTCCTTTTTTTGTTCAAGAAAGTTTAGGTGGGGTGACCTTCCCACATCTCCTAACAATGGGCGACGGCTGCCTGTTCCGTCCTCAGAAACTTTCTCTTAACAATCACTAGTTCTTTTTATCTTTTTTATACTTACATGATACTTCTTTGTACTTTCCTTTTTTCTTGTAGAATACTGTAAAGTTTTGTGAAGTTACCCTAATGAATACATCTTCTAAACTTGTAAAAGAAAATCTTTCATCTTTACTAATTTGATTAAACACTTTTAATAAGGTCTGTTCTGGATAAGCCAATTTTCCACTAATACAAATAATTCCATAATTTTTGCTTCTTTTATAAGCATAAAAGTCTGTATCTATCGTAATTATTGTTCTTTGTTCTTGTATACTTATATCAAATACTTCATTATCTTTTAATCCTTTTCCAAAATCATTTATTCTTATAATGTCTGAGTATCCATTATCAATTAATAAATCTTTAAAATAATTTGGCACATTTTCATCTAATAAAATTTTCATTTGTTAAATAATATTTGGCTTAAAGATATATGTTTGTCAATAAAATATAAGAGCCCTGCTAATACTTCTTCTTCATTTGTTAAGCTTGGATATTCATCTAGTATATCTTTAACCTTTACATCACTTTTATGCATCAATATTCTTCCTATATCTTCTGGAGTTACTCTTGTGCCCCTTATAGTAGCTCTACCTGAATTTATAGTTTTATCTTTTACTATATATTTCTTTGTTAATTGTTTTACGTATTTTGCATTTGTGAGTTGCTTTATTCTAACATACAATAAAATATCTTCTAACATAGAAGGCTTTTTACTAATAACATTTTTCTTTTCTTCATAAGTATCAATTATATTTTCAGCATTATTTAAAACATTTGTCATAATATTGGCCTCCTTTCGTATTTCTTTATTCATAAAATTCACTCTCCTATATAAAAAGTTTATCACTTTTCTATATAGGAATTTGTCAAAATTTGAATTATTTACATATAAAGTATATATCATTTTAATTCACAGAACAACATTTTACACAAAATTGTAATAAAAAAAATAATATTTTTGTAACATAATTGTAACATCTATTTATGTAAATGTCAAATTTTGCCTATTGCTCAAAAAACGTTATTTAAATGTGTTATGAATTATTTCTTATCCAAACACTTCATTCGCACACCAATTTTCTAATGTACATAGTACACATTACTCGACCAAAGCCTTGCCAAGTGTTGGTTTTCGGTTAGGCTTAGCGCTTGTTCAATTGTCTCAAGCATTGCATCATTCTCTTGCCCATCGTTTATAAAAACTATTATTCCATTTGAAACGTCTTTGTCTTCAAAAACGTTTTGTATGTTTTCTTCTGTACAGTCCATGTCTTTTGCAATGTATGATTGGTCTATTTCCTCAAATAGCATTATGTCGTTTAGGAAACCTAATGTCCCTGAGCTATATAAATATATTGTTGGTAGGTTTAGTTCTCCTCCTAATTCTTGCACTATTTCTTTTTTCTCTCTGTATAGCAGCTCTGGTTCCATGCGCATAATGAATGGCATTACTAAAATTGCGCAGAATATTATGCAAATTATTGTATTTGTTATTTTTTCACTAAATATTGCTTTTAGTACTATATATAGTCCATAAATTGTTACCATGAATAATATTCCACATACTGGAACAATGTATCTTAATACTTGCCATGGTGAGCCTATTGCAGATACTATAAAAAAGAATATTGATGGAACTAGCAGCATTATTAGAATGTTTTTGTTTTCTTTGCTAATTTGTGGCAGTTTTTTCCTTAATATTATTTTTAAAGTTAATACAACAACAATTATGGCAAAGATAACAATCATCATGTTATTAAAGCCATAATAGTTTAAGTTGTATAGCTGCACTCCTATTCTTGGCAATACTCCTCCTACGTCTTCCAAATTGCTGATTACGCCTTGTCCTCTGTATCCGAAAAACATGTGCACAATTGAATATGGAAATATTACAAGTGAGCCTATTCCCGCTGCAAGCATTGTTAGTGTGTAGTATAGTAGTTGTTTTAGTTTCTTTTCTTTAATATATTTTATTAATATTACTATGTACAATGCTGCTAAATAAACTAGGTAGTAATAGTGTGTCAAAATTCCAACAAGTACTGTTACTCCAATGCCGATTAGTAGTTTATCTTTTACTTTTTCGCTTTCTAGTAGTTTGATGTGTAAGAATGTTATTATTAATATTTCAAGTGTTAGTAGGGCATACATCCTTATATATACTGCATTACTTAGTCCTGCTAGTGTAATTGAGGATATAAATGCTAGTACTGCCGCTTTTATTCCTGCATTTTTTTCGTCTTTTAGCAGTTTCTTTAATATTAGGTACATGAATATTGTGATAAATGCATATAGAACTATGTTTAGCACTATTCCTGGCCACATAGAAAAGTGCCCGTCCGAGAAGCTCATGGCTATTCTTAAAAGTAAATAGTAGAATGGTGGGTGTACATCATTCTTTTGGTTTTCATATACTGGCGCGAAATTGCCCCTTTCATCTTCTTGTATCGATAAATAGTCTTCGTAATATTCTTTCTCATGCCATGTGTTATAGAAGTCAGCATTTTCTTCTATTTCTACTTTGTCATAATTTGTAAGTCCAAATGAATATGCCTCGTCTATATGTATATATCCTTTGCTCATACCTGTACATACATATAGTATACTTTGAAGCACTATGAAGATTATTAATATTATTATCTCCTTTTTATTTTTCATTGCTTGTCCCCTTTTTGAAACAAAGCGACCTTGGTCGCTCTTTGTTCGTGCCAATTTGAGTTTCCGACTAAAAGGAGGAAATCTCAAAGGCGATGGCGATTGTAGCCCTTTTAAAATTATAGGAAATGCAATTTCCTATAATTTTAAAAACTGTTTTTTTCCTCCGTTCCCAAAAACAGTTTTTGCTTAGTCTTCGCTTACTGTGTTTACTTCTTTTTCTGTATTAGTATTTTCTTTTGTTTCTTTCTCTTTTTCTACCTTTTTGTTACTGCTTGTTTCTTTTGTGGTTTGTGCTTCTTTAGTTCCCCTTCTTATAATTCTTGTCATTGGGTCGTATGTGTCTTTTGAAAGAAGTGTTCTTGACACAACTTCTCCGTTTAGTTTTAGCACTCTGTATGCTTCGCTTGTGCATCCATTGTATCCAGATTGCTCCACTACTTCTTTTCCTTCTGCTAAGCTAGAATCGTTTTCGTATTTTGTTGTATATGGTATATATGATAGTACATTTGACTCTATTTCTACTTCATATTCTGTTTCTTCTTTTATTCCGTATATGCTCATTTCGCATACACCGTTTTTTGCTCTGGCTTCTATTTTTATTGGGTATTCTCTGCTGTTTTTAAATTTGAAGTCTATTGAGCCCCAGCTAACTGTTGCATCCCTTCCTGCTGATACATAAGAGGTTAAGAATTGGTGGTTGCTCCTATCTACAATTTCTAGGTTTGCAAGTAATGCTGCATTGTATAAGGTAGATGATGTTTGGCATATGCCTCCTCCAACATCTTGAACAACTCTGCCTCCTGCATAAGCTCCTGCTTCTTTGTATCCTTCTGCAATTGTTCTTTCTCCTACTGTTTGGTTGTATGAGAAAGTTTCTCCTGGCATAATTATTGTACCATCTATTTTTTCTGCTGATATTTCTATATTGTTGCTTCTGTTTAGGTTGCTTGGGTCATACCTGGTTGAATACGAGCTGAGCTCGTCTGGAAATGCTTCTTCTCCCAAGTCTTCTATTGTTTTTTCTGGTACTGTAATTTTTAATGGTATTATATATTCTTCCTTGTCTTCTGCTAAAATTTCTTGTGCTTCTTCTATTGATATTGCAAGGTCTACCCCGTTTACATGTGCATGAACGGTTGTAGGGTTTTTAGATACATACGCATCTTGTGGCTCTTTGTGTATTTCGTTTCTTATTTTTGCTAAGTCTATTGCCTCTGGCTCTACTTCCTCTGTAGGTATTTCTACTATGCTATATTTTTGAACAACGTTTTGCATTTGGCTTAATATATTGTTTTTTAGTTCATCTTCTTTTATTGAAAGCCCTTTTGTTCCTTTTACAATAACTAGGTCCTCATCTTCAATATAGTAGCTGCTTTGAACTACCGCTCCCGGCAATTTTGATGAAACATCTTCTATTTTTTTATTCAATAGTTCTTGGTCATAACTGAAATTGCATTCTATCTCGTTACCAAATAGCATGTTAAATAAAATGCTGTAGTTGTTTGTTACAATATTTCCATTTTTGCCTATATCGTACGCTTTATTTATCGCTGTTTCTACATCATACTGTGCATTTATCTGTGCTGCATTTATTGTTGTTTCGTAGTCATCCTTTTTTAATGTAAGTTCCTCAGACAATTTATTTTCTACTATTTCCTCTATTGTTTCTTGGGCTTCTTCTCTTGACATTCCACCTATATCAATTCCCATAACAGATACTTTGTTTAATATTTTGTCGTTTGTTACATTTAATAGCGAGAAAATAACTGAAAAAACTATTAAAAATATTGCTACTACAATTGCAATTCCAATTCCTACATACTTCTTGTTTCCATTGTTTTGCTTTTCTTCTTTTTTATTTCTTTTTTCATGCTTTGCCTGCTCTTTTTCTGCCATCTTACTTTCTTTCTGTTTTACTGGTTTTTCTTCTTTAGCTATTTCTTCCTGCTTTTTTTTCGTTTCGTCGCGTTCTTCTTCTTCTTCGTTACTTCCTTCGTGCACGTCGCTTTCATCTTCTATTATATATTTTGTTTTTTCTAAGTCTTCGGCAACATTTTCAGCCAAATTTGTTTTCTCCTTTTCTTCTTGCCCAATTTCTTTTATTCCTTCAGATAAATTAGTTTTTGCATCCAACTCTTTATCCTTTTTTTCATCCATAAATCTATTACTCCTTTTTAATTTATTCTATACATTTTCCTGAAATTATATTACCATAACGTCTTGTTTTTTACAATAATATTTTCTACATAATTTTACAAAAAAACTTTTTTTCTACTAGACAATTTTTTCTTTTTTATGTATAATCTATTTAGTTTTTTAGGAAAGAGGTTGATTTGGATGATAGGAGAAATGATTTCTCGTATAAGAAACGATAGAAATCTCCCAAAAGCAGAGGTTTCTAGACGTACATCAATTAATGTAGGGCATCTTTCTCATATTGAAAGCAGTGAGAGAAACCCTAGTCATAGAGCTCTAAAGTCAATTTGCAGAGCCTTGCAAGTGCCTTATCAACCATTGATGTATACTTATGACAAGATTTTTACGGAAGAACAAAAATTAATTAAGATGCCTGAACACATTTCTTACGACCAAGTGTTGGCAGTTGATTCGCTTGATTCTTTTATGACTTGTCCTGCTGAATTACCTAATGCATCAATTGCAGTGAAAATAAATGATGATGTTATGGCACCAAAACTAGAGCCAGGCGTGTTTGCATTTGTTGAGTTTAACACCCCTTTGGAGAATAAGGACATTGCTCTTTTTGAGTTTAATGGCAAAATTTTGATTAGAAGATTTATTATTAGAAAGGATGCATTGGTTCTAAGAGCTGATAATAAAGCATACAATGATATTATTATAACTGCTGGAGATAAGTACAATATAATAGGAAAAATTATTGGAACTAATACAGGTTTAATTTTTTAAAAGTAAAATGTAACAATTCTGTAACATTTTTGTAATATTTTTTTAATATATTTTTTTGTAAAAACTATTGAATATTTTGTAGTTTAATAATATAATTTAGTATATTATAGATAACTAACGATAAAAGGAGATAAAAATGGAATTAGTAAAAAATATATTTTTTAACACGGATAAATTAATTGAAAATAATACTGTTAAGATTTCTTATATAGGAAAGTTGTTTCAAGACGATTCAGAAGAAGTGTTTATTCACTATGGCTTTGGAAATAATTGGGACAATCTTAACGAAATACAAATGGAAAAAACAGATTTAGGATTTCAAGCAGAAATAGAACTTGTTTCTGGTGATACACTAAATCTATGTTTCAGAAATTCTAACAACGAGTGGGATAACAACAATTCTGAAAACTATGTTTTCCCTATTGATAAACAAGAACTTTCATTAGTTGTTAAAGATAATAATTCAATTGAAGCTCCTCATAAACTAAGGAAAACATATTTATGGAGTAAGAAAATACGTATTGCAGTTTATAAAATTATTACATATTTGCCTAAGATTATTTCAGGAAATTATAAAAGAAAAATTAAAAATGAAGACTAATATTTCAAAAACCGATTTATAGAAATATAAATCGGTTTTACTTTTTGTATGATACTTGTGGGCTTAATAACTACTTACTCGCCTTATATAAATTTTCTCCTAGATGTGCCAGCCGCCATTAATTGAAATCACTTCTCCTGTGGTGTAATCGTCTTCTATTAGCCATTTAACACATTTTGCAATATTAGAAGCTGTCCCTATTTTCTCTAATGGTATTTCATTTTCTATTTCCTTTATTTCGTCTTTTGAATATCCTTTCACCATATCTGTGTCAATAATTCCAGGCGCAATTGCATTAACACGTATGTTAGATGGTCCAATCTCTTTTGCAAGAGCCTTGGTAAGGCCAATCATGCCTGCTTTTGCCGTAGAATAATGCACTTCCATACTAGCACCCGTAAGCCCCCATATTGAGGATATATTAATAATTAGCCCTTGCTTATTATGTATCATATTTTTTGCTGCTTCTCTCGAGCAATAAAATGCTGAGCTTAAATTATTAGCTATCATGTTTTGCCATTCCTCATCAGTTATATCTGTAAATAACTTGCTTTGCGAAATTCCTGCATTATTTATAAGCACATCTATTCTGCCGTATTTGTTTAACGCAAACTGTATTAGTTTTTTTGCTTCTTCGCTTTTAGATATGTCTGCCTTAAAAATATCTACAGCTTTTCCCTGCTCTGCAAGCTCTTTTTCCACATTCTTCGCACATTCTTCTGATTTATTGTAGTTTAAAATAACATTATGCCCGCACTTTGCTAAGAGTTTTACTATTTCCGCCCCAATTCCTCTTGAGCCCCCAGTTACAACTATTACTTTACTTACTATATTTTTTTCTTGATTTTCTACCATGGTTTAAATTCGCTCCTTTGTATGTTGGTGTTAAAAAAGAAGAACTAGAAAATTCCAGTTCTTCTCTTAGTTTGGAGCCACTTGTCCGACTTGAACGGACGACCTACTGATTACAAGTCAGTTGCTCTACCAACTGAGCTAAAGTGGCATGTTGGTGACCCCGACGGGAATCGAACCCATGTCTCCGCCGTGAAAGGGCGATGTCTTAACCGCTTGACCACGGGGCC
>CALXSA010000014.1 GCA_944390995.1 uncultured Clostridia bacterium | reverse complement strand
TAGCTCCACGTGGGACACATATTTTTTACGCGAAAACTTGGAGCGGACAAAATATGTGTACCAGCAAGATGGAGCGGAATTTTGTGCTTTAGCTGTAAATTGTAGCACAAGATAATGTTTGTTATAGTCCAGAGTTTGGTAAATCTACCGAATCGAATATCCAACCACCCATGTATAGTTGTATACAAGGTACTATTATAACTAATACAAGGAATATTAGGAATATTCCAACAATTGAGTATACTATCTGTGGTAATACCGACATAACTTTTGAAATTAAGTTGTTTATATCTATCTCCATGTATTCTACAAGCTTTCTCATCATTTCAACCATATCTGTCTGCATACCTATTTTAAGCATTTCTGTTTGCATCGATGAACACAAGCCTGAATTTTCGAATGGTTCAATCCACGAAGCACCTATTAAAATATTGTTAATTGATGTTTCTATAATTGAAAGTAACACAAAGTTTTTAACTACAGATTTACTTACATCCAGAGCATCCTGAATTCTCATACCATTTTCAAGGTTTAATAACATTGCCTTCATTAATCTTGAAAAGTCAATTGCAAATATAAGCTTTCCAAAAACCGGCATCTTATATTTAAAATAATGATAATTGTATCTTCCTTTTGGAGTATTTACATATGCAATTATTCCTCCCACAACTGCCGCTATAACTATTACCGGTACATACCAGACTCGCATTAGTCCATTACAGAAATCAACGAACCATAGAGTAATATCTGGTAATTGAGTAGTTGCTCCTACTTCTGCAAATGTTTCTTGTATCAATGGAATTATATATGCAACACCAAAAATTAATACAGCAAGAATTGCTAGTAATTGCAATACATTTGGTATTATAATTTTTCTTAATTTAGAATTTATATCATCATAATCTTCTAGATATTTTACTGCTTGTTCTAGTGATTTTGTAAGAGAACCCGACATTTCTCCAACTTTAATCATGTTTGTATAAATATATGGGAATATGTTTGAATAGTACTCCATAGTAGTATACATATATTCTCCACTCTCAACACCAGCTAAAATATCTTGCAAAACACCTCTTAAAGATAAGTTTTCTGTACTATCTATTATTGTGTTTAATGCATGTATATTATTAAAGTTAGATTTTTTCAATAAATAAAAATTCTGTGTAAATATTATTAAGTCTCTACGTGTTATTTTTTCTTCTCTAGCAAGTGCTAGGTTAATTCTTTCTTTTACACTAGGTTTTGCAATAGCTCTACCCTGTAAGATATTAGCAGAATCTGCTTGTTTCATAATGTCATCAATGTCCATCATGTTCTTTCTGTTTACTTTTGTTTTGTTTGACCTATAACCTACTTGAACAACACTTATTGGCAATAAGTCGTTGCCTTTCAATTTTTGAATAAGCGTATTTCTATTAACATCTTCTACCCTATTTCGAACAATTTGACCTTTAGAGGTAATTGCTCTATAAATATATTCTGGCATTTTGTCCTCCTTTCTACATATTATTGTTGAATTCTATTTTGTTTTTCTTTTTTTATTTTCAATTGCATTATAGTTCTGTTTAGTGTTTCAATATTCTTTTCTTCTATTTGGTCTTTTGCTTGTTGCAAAGTTATAACATCATTAACAAACAATTCTGCAATTGAATTTATTAAACCTATGCTTCCCTTCTCCAAGTTACTTTGTATAGCATCTTCAATTTCTGAAACACTAATCTGGTCTTTTCTAATTATACCTGAAATAGTGTTATCTACTACCATTACCTCAGGGCAAAGCACTAAATTTCCTTGTTTTGAAGTTAGCAATCTTTGAGATATAACCAATTTTAGTAATGATGAAATCATGTATTTTATTGTTTGTTGGTCCCTTACCTCGTAGAAATTTATCATTCTGTCAATTGTTTCTGCACATGATTTTGTATGAAGTGTACCTATTACTAAATGTCCTGCTTCTGCTGTTTCAATTGCTGCGTCCATTGTCTCCCTATCTCTTATCTCTCCTATTACAAGAATGTCGCAGTCTTCTCTTAATGAGTTCTTAACACCATCACTGTAAGACAAGCAATCTCTACCTGCTCCTATTTCCTTTTGAACAATAACAGATTTTTTACTCTTATGCTTGTACTCAACAGGTGTCTCTAATGTCAATATCTTTTTGTTTTGGTTTTCATTAATTTCATTTATCAATGCATTTAAAGTAGTAGTTTTTCCTGAGTTTGTTTTTCCTGTTACTAGAATTAAGCCCTGAGATTGATATGTCATTCTCCTTACAATATCAGGCACTCCTAAATCTTCATACCTAGGCAATTCATTTTTTATAAGTCTCATTGTAAGTGTAGGTATATCATTTACAAGTGAAATGTTTACTCTTAAACGAATATTCTCAAACTCATATGATGTATCAAGTCTTTTTGTTTCTTTAAATACTCTATCCTTATCTACATTCCCTCTTACGAAGTAATCATAAACTTCGTACATATCATCCTCAGTTAGTGGAGCATCACATCTATATTGTACTAGCTCTCTCCTTATTCTAAGCATTGGTTTTAGTCCACAAATCAAGTGAACATCAGATGCATCTTTCTTCTTTGCTGTTTCTAAAATTTTATCAATATCTATCATTGGTAACCTCCCAATTTTAATATATAGCTAATTTATTGTTTAGCTCTTGTAAATTAGTAATTCCTTCAAGTACTTTTTCAATTCCATCAGCCACAAGTGGTACATAGCCGTTTTCCAAAGCTTTCTTCCTAATTTCCACAGTAGACTCACTATTTACGATTAATGCTTTTAAGTCATCATCCATTTGCAAAACTTCAAATATACCAATTCTTCCATAATATCCTGTATTATTGCAATGCTTGCAGCCTACAGCATCGTAAGTTTTCTTGCCCTGCAAATTGAACTTAACATTGTACTTTTCACCAATTTTATTTATTACAGCCTTTTCTTCCTCTGTAAAAGCTCTTTCTTTTCTACATTCTGGACACAATCTTCTAACCAATCTTTCTGATACAGATGTAGCAAGTGTGCTCGAAATATCAAAATTTGAAACGCCCATTTTTCTAAGCCTCGTAACTACTTCCACAGCATCAATTGTATGAATTGTGGATAATACATAGTGACCAGTTTGACCTGCCTGCATAGCAATTTCTGCTGTTTCAGGGTCTCTAATCTCTCCTAATAGGATAATATCTGGGTCCTGCCTTAAAACTGTTCTTAATGAATCTACAAATGATGTTTTTGGGTCTACCTCAATTTGGTTTAGACCATTTATTCTAATTTCAACTGGTTCCTCTATAGTTGTAATATTAATTTCTGGTTTGTTTAAATAATCTATAATACTATATAATGTTGTTGTCTTGCCTTCTCCTGTAGGAGCTGCAATAATAGTCATACTATTCTTTTTATTGAAAGAATCATTAACTAGTTTTTCGTCTTCTTTAAAGCCCAAATCTGCTAGTGTCCTGACATCAACATTCTTTTTTAATAATCTTAAAACAAATTTCTCGCCATAAATATTTTTTTGAGATGAAACACGAATATTGTACTCAGGGTACATTATAATTCTTCCATCTTGTGATTCTTGTTTTTCTTGATACATGTTAGATATAGCTTTTAATCTTCCTATAATTTGAGCCTGTTTTTCTTTTCCTACATTAGCAGCATTAATCAAAACGCCATCTATTCTGTATCTAACTCTTAGCCCGTCTTGCATTGGTTCTATGTGAATATCGCTTGCTCTTTTTTCCATTGCTGTTTTTATTACACTATCTAGAAAACCTGAAACATCCGCATTTACATTTATGCTCTCAGAACTTCCCCCATAAGAGTTTAATATTAAGTCGACATTTGTTTCAAAAGTTATATATTTTTCCATCACAAGGCCTTTGTTTAAAAGCAACAATCTTACTGTCTCAACCGCTCTTTTATTTGATGTATCAGCAAAACAAACCTTTATTTTTCCGTTAATTTCTTCAAAAGGAATTGCCTTATATTGTTTTGCTATATCTAAAGAAATGAAATCGAACATATTTACTTTTATATCTGATTCTTTTAAAAATATAGCCTTTTCTTCTAATATTTCTCCCATTGCCTCAATTAACACGTATGGGTCTGCTGCTCTTAAAATATTTAAAATATCACCAATTTTCTTCTTTGGCTCTGCCTTCTGATAGTCTAATGCTCTATTGACATCTTCCTCTGTAACAATACCTCTTTTTACAAGTTCAATACCTAAAGGTTGTTTTCTTTTTGAATCCATAAAAACCTCCATTCGAGCAAATCGCTCTCATAATTTTTTTATCCTAATCTCAATTTTGAGATGGTGTTTACTACCAATATCGTAAAGTGAAATCTATGTTTTTCGTAATTGAGTCATCATCGTTTTTGCCTATTTTCATATTAACATTTATTATATTTTTTGTTACATTACCCACTTTAAGCTGACTTCCTGTAAATGTACAATTAATAATTGTTTTTGCTATTGCAACATCATTTCTATAAATATATCCATTTTGATATTTATATGTTGGACCATTTTCAAATTGTATTGTATCACTTGTAACTGTTGCATTGTTGTAATTCTTTATATCTACTCCAAAAAACATTATAAACTTATTCATTTCTGAAAGGTACTGTGGTGTATCTATTACATTATAGACATTCTTGAAGAACCCTGAGCTTATAGTAGTCATTATACCAATAATTATAAGCATAATTACCATGTATACAACTAATGCCGTTAAAGTAATACCATTTTCACTACTTACTTTTGCTTTATACATTTGTATCAATAGCCCCTTTCTTCTAAATTTCTTTTATTTTTAGCCTTTGAATACCATAATTTACTGTGTCTCCTGCAAGTGTATACGAAATGTTAAGCTTAACAATTTTCATAACATCTTGCACATTTTCAATTCCCTCTCCATAGTCTGAAAAACTAAGTTCTACCGTATATCCTGCTGGAATTTGAAATTGGCTTTTATAATCATCTCCTGTCTTCGTTATAGCTTCTTCATATGAGAGCTTATCTATATCCTCTAAAATTTGCACCGCATAAAATGTCATTTGTGATGTTAGATTTGTATTCGCAGTATTTTTAAAAGCTGCATACATTGTAGAGCCAATAATTCCTACAAATAGCATTATTATTATCAAAGCTACGATAAGGTCTTGCATTGTAAAACCTTTTTCTGACTTTATATTTAGTTTAACCAATTTATCTTTTTTCATTACATCACCTATAAAATATCACAAAATTCGTCATAATCAAAATAATAATATTTGCTGTACACATATAAAAGCCGACTGGAATTTTAGCATCTTCTATTTTTACTTTTTTTACTATTTTCACTTTTCTTTCACATAAATGCTTAATCAACAATTGTAGTGAAACAGCAAGAAGTGTTGTTGTTACAGTGTAAATATATACTGTTTCGTATGTAAATAATACCATAAGCATTGAAAGTATTAAAACATCTATAACATAACTATCTTTTGCTTTTTTCTTTAAATATACAATGCTGAATAATAGTAGTAAGCAAGATAAAATTAAATAAATAACATATCTATAGACAGTAGTGTCATTTTCTACTATATATAGATATATCATATATAGAGTAACACAAATAAAGCCAAAAAGTAGAACTGGCTTTTCTATTCTAATTCTTTCTTTATCTATTCCTGCGATTATGAATAATGTTGCTATATATAATAAGCCAAAGCCAAAATATGCTAGTGTTTGGTAGTTCATGTTGAAAACACTAAGCTTAATAGATGCTGCAAACAAAACAAATGCTAGACCTGATAATATTTCAAGCAGTATATATCTTGGTCTTATTTTTTCTTTGCAATATCTACACTTTCCACCCAAACAAACATAACTTAATATTGGTATCATATCTAGAAAAGATAATTTATGACCACAAGTTGGGCAATATGACCTTGTATGTGTTATATCTTGCTTTATTGGTATTCTGTATACTGCTAGTGTAAAAAAACTCCCAAATGTTGCGCCCATACAAAACACAAGAAAATATAATAAATAGTCCATTTCTTCTCCTTATTTTTAAAACAGAGGTTATACTAAAATATAATTGTATACTTTAAATTATATTAAATAGTATAACCTCTATCTATTTTAGTTTAACAATTATTAAACCTTAGTTTGATTTTCTAATGTTTTATTATTGTTGAGCTTGAATGCCTTCAAGTGTTGCATTTACCCAGTACTCTACATTAGTGATTGAGTTTGTTTCTACAGCTGCTGCTTCTTGGAATGCTGTAGCTCCTGTTTGAGCTTGTCCTATAAGATTTTGATTTAGAGCTATAGAAATAGATACTGTAGCTAAGATTATTAATATAACTATTGTTATAACTAAAGCTACTAATGTAATACCTCTTTCATTCTTTAACATAAAAAACTCCTCCTTATAAAAATTTATTTTGTATATATCTATATGAAATATAAATATAACCTAAGTTAATTGTGAATTAAATTATTATTTAATTCCTTCGTCATCGAAAAATGTTCCTGTTGAATTTTTATTTGCTTCTGTATCTTTTTCTGTATCATTATTGTCATTATTTGTATTGCTATCATTGTTATTATCATTGCTGTTGTTGTTATCATTACTATTATTATTTCCATTATTGCTATTATTATTATTGTTATTATTTGTTCCATTGTTATTTGCTGTATTTGTTTGTTCTTCTTCTGGAAGTGCAAATGGGTTTGCCTTTCCTTCTGTATATCTTCCGCCTTGTTGATATACGTTCAAATCCGAGTCTGTTACTTCATAAGTAACTTCTACTTTCTCTGCTTCTGTAATATCTTCAGATATTTCATTTTTTATGTTGTCTGGCGTTGTATACGCTTCTCTAGTTGGAACAACTTTATTAATTGGAATATAATCATAAAATAGTATTCCTAAAATTAATATTATTGCTACACTCAAAAGCAACATTATAACAATTTCTTTTCCTACTGTTTTTAGCATACTTGCCTCCATTTCACTTATTGAACTACTGTATTGGTAGTATCAACATTGTTTTGGTTATTATCTGCTGTTTGCTCTGTTTGAGCATTTACATCATTTGTGTTTGTAGCTTGTTCACCCTCTGTAGTTTGCTCTGTCTCTGGTGTATCCACAGTTTCTGTAGTGCTCTCTAATTTTATTCTTACCCCTTCTACATCAAATGTCGCTTGTAGATTTTCTCCGTCTGGAACCATCTTAAAGTTGTCAATTCTAAAGTCTAACTCGCTGTCATCTTCTATTGAAGATACGAAATCTATTATTCCGACATATTTGCCTGTAACTGTGAAGGATAAGTCTTTGATATTTGTATCTTCTGAATTTCCATTTAACACATCCATTCTCATATTTACGCCTTCATTTCTTGCATGTCTTCCAACTCTTAGCCATAAATATTCGATGTTGTAAACTTCTTCCGTATTTGCTTCACTTATTTGTGTTTCTGTACTTACATTTGCAAGTCTGTAGTAGCTTTCTTTATTACTTAATAAAGTATCTACATTTTGAGATAATTGGCTCTTTGTGTTTTGTAAGTCACTTTTTATTTTTTTGTTAGCTTCTTCTATTTTTAGGTTTAATTGATTATTCAGTTCAATAATCTGACCTGTGCCTAAAACTTGAAACGAGCCAATTGATATACCTTGAAATATAGTGAAGAATGCCAAAACAATTAATAATACAAGCAATAATGTAATTAGTATTTTTCTCATGGCAAATCCCCCTCAATTACAATTTTTACAAAGTCATCTTGTTTTTCTCCTTGTGTCGAAACTATATTATTTAGTATTCCATCCTCTTTTAGTTTTGCTTTAAAATAACCTAATTCGTCATAATATTTTGATTGTGCTTTTATTACAATATGTCTTGATTCATTACCTGAAGTATTCTCTATATCTGTTACTTGCACATTCTCTGGAATTACAGACATAATACCTACTAGTAAGTTTGGGATTGAGCCTTTTAAGTCCAAATCATCTTCTATTTTCTGATTTATATTTCTTAAATTGTCTTCCATCTCTTTGTACTCATTTGCCTTGTCTACTACTTGTGCTATATCCATTTGCGCCAAAGCTATTTGCTGGTCTGTGTAAAGACTTGTTTCTTCTGCTTCAACTATTTTATCATTTATTCTGTTTTGTATATAACATGAAAGTATTGAAAATAGTATCATCAAAATAAAAACACCAGTTGCACCTCTTACTAACCATCTTTCTCCTGCATCAAGTTTGCCCTTCATGTCAAAACTTATTTTTCCGCTTGATTTGCCATCTTTTTTGCCCAATGAAACATCAGCTTTCAGCCATTCCGGTATTTTGTCTGAAAAATTAATCTTTCTGAAGTTCATTGACTTTATTCCATATCCTAGTCCCTGCATTGCTAAGGCAATTGCTGAGTTTACTTCTATATAGTCTTTTATATTTATTTTTATATTTTCTTTTGTAAAATATGGTTTCAATACTTCACATTTTTCAGTATCGAAAAATTCTTGAAAATACAAATCTATATTATTTACAGCTGACATTAAACCTGTTATATAAATTTTATTGAATTTTACTGTCATACCACTTACATAGTCGCGAACTCTCTGTACTATTTTATATAATGTAGGCATTATATAGTCTAAATATTCGTTTTCTTCGTCTTGTAATTCTTTGCCTTCCATTGTATATATTGTAGAATTTTTGCAAATTTCATATGCCTTTGAATATGAATTCTCTTTTGCAACTATTTTATCAAGAATTTCTCCTGAACCTTCTTCCATTTTTTCCACATTATATATTTTCTGATTTATAATTGTTGTTATTGTTGTTGTTTCTTCTATGTTAACAATTAGCATGTTTTCCTTTGGAGTGATTGAGGCTACGTTAGCTATACTCGTACCTATAGGCGCTACTGTCGAAACCCTATAGTCTCTTAGTGCTTGCACTTGTCTTTGCATAGAAGACTTGTTAGTAGAAACATGGATTACTCTTATTTGGTCTTTGTTATCCAGTTCATTCGAAAGCGCATACCTTGTCTCAAATGCATTTTTGTTTAACTTTTTGTCAAAACAAAATGATTCGAACTCAGTGTCTATAGCCTTTCTAAGGTCATTCTTGTTCAAAAGACTAAACATGTGAAAATAATTGTAAATTTCCTCAGATAAATTCACACTAATTGGTATATTATAGCTAAATGTTTCTGAAATGATTTGATTTAATGCATCCCCAATTTTATTATAGAATTTAATTCCGAAAGATTCAATTCTCAAAGCTTCACGTTCTTTAGTAACTTTTGCATATTTAATTACATTGCTTTCTATATATAATCCTAAACAGCTTGACATTTTATTCTCCTTCGTTTTTATTTAAAAATTCATTATTATCATCTACAAAATATCATAAATAATACTTGAATTTTTTTCCTCTTGCACTTTTTCAACAATTTTTTCCATACTCTTTTTATATTTTATCTTTTTTTTGAAAAATGTCAATAACTTTTTTCATTTTTAACATAAATGTAATATTTCTGTAATATTTTTGTAATATTTCCAAATATTGGATGTAGATTTTATAAACAATAAAATTTTAGTTTTAGTTATTGATTTGAGGTATTTGGTAAAATTTGATTATTATTTCGTTCTAGTTTTAATTTTTTAGTTAATGAAAGCACAACTTGCTGTATGATAGTTAGATTAATTAAAACCCTCTTGCAATTACAAAACCTAGAATGATAATTCCAAAAACAACTCTGTAGATTGCAAAAATTTTGAAACTACCTTTTTTCAAATAATTTAATAGCCATTTAATAACTATAATTCCAACCAAAAAGCTCGCTATAACTCCAACAAAGAAAGGCACGCTAAATACGAAATCTTTTATTTTAAATATTGTTGCAGCAAATACAATTGGTGCAGATAGCATAAATGAATATCTTGCAACAGATTCTCTATCAACGCCTAATGCTCTACCAGCAGTCATTGTAATTCCAGACCTTGAAACGCCTGGTATAAATGCTAAACATTGTGAAAGTCCTATTAAAAATGTTTGTTTAAAGCTCATGTGTTCATAATCTGTTGTTGATTTTGCTTTTTTATCTACAATATATAAAATTATACCCATTACAATTAACGCAATTGCTATAATAACTGGCTTTTTCAAAATATCTCCAGCAAATGTGTCTAGTAAAAGTCCAATTATTCCTCCAGGTATTGTTGCAATAACTAAATACCAAAACATTCTTCCTTCTATAGTTTTTTTCTTTTTGACCACTTGGTTGAAACCACCCACTATTAATTTTATCCAGTCTTTGAAGAAGAATAATGCTATTGCTAAAAAAGTTCCAAAATGGAGCGCAACATCAAATCCCTCAAATGCTTCCACAAAACCTGGGTCATTTGTCCAGTTCAAAAGCCATGGTATTATCTCCAAATGCCCTGAACTTGAAATTGGTAATAATTCTGTTAAACCTTGTATAATTCCTAAAATTAATGCTTGTAAAGTTGTCATTATATCACTTTCCTTTCGTTTATAATAAATTATTGACTGTCTTATTCTTGCGCTTATGTACTTTTTTTAATTGGGCTCACGCAATTTTTTCGTCAACAATTTCCTTAATGTGTTTCGCTGCTGTCTTCGGCATAATTTTTCCCGGTATTCCTAGTGCAACAACTGTTTTTAAATTATATCTTTTTGCCGCTTCCTGGTCAATTCCACCCGGTTTTGATGCAAGTTCTATAAGCAAAATGTCTTTTTTAAATTCCGATAATTCTTTTTCATTAATCACTGTGGTTGGCACGGTATTAATTAAAATATCAAATTTTTTGCCATATTTGCATATTTCATCGTATTTTAAAGGAATATACTTCTCCTCTCTTATCCAAGCCCAGTCCGTGTCTTTTCTTGCCACGCAGTATACATTTGCTCCAAGTGCTTTAAATCTTCTGCAAAGAATTTTTCCTATTCTGCCAAAGCCACAGACAATCACATTACTTCCATGTATTGTTTCTTCCCTTTCTTCAATAGCTATTTTTATTGCACCTTCAACAGTAGGAATTGCATTTAATATAGTAAGTTTTTCATTTTTCAATAAGTCTATAGTTTCAAATTTTTCATTTTCAAACTCTTTTGGAATTCCCCCAGCAATAAAAACCTTAGAACTATAGCTTAGTCTTCCCTTTAGCTCATCTAGCCCAATTTCGCTTCTGCTAAAAGGCGCATTTACTGTAACTTTGTCAGACGAAAAAGGCATTCCACTAATTATAATTTTTGAGCTGTTAATTGCCTGTTCCATATCTCTGCACACCACAATGTCGTTGGTTTTATCTGAAGTTTCATTCATATTGAATATGTCATTATCTATGTTTTCACCATTGGTCGTATTTTTGTCGAAATATTTTTCCAACCCATATGTATATACTTGTTTTCCTTCTTTCGCATACATTTCTGCCAAACGCACAATTCTTAAGTCTCCACCAATTATACTAATATTCATAAACTCATTCCTTCCATATAATATTTTGCTTTTTTGCATCCAAATTAGATAGTAACTCTTTAGCCCTATTTACATTTATATGAAAGGAACTCGTACAATATATTAGTTTTCTCTTTGCTTTTCGTCTTTCTCCAATTCTTTTTCTTTGACATTTTTAAAAACCGTAATATCGTCATTGTTAAGCCCACTAATTAATGAACATGTTCTAGACAAATGATTTAAAGCTTTTCTCTCCTTTAACAAAAGTTTTGTTCTCTTTTTCTCCTGCTGCTTTTGCTTTTCCGGCTTTCTTATTGAATTTTTAATTGGTGTAAACACATCCTCTTTTTGCACTTTATTGTAAATACTATTATCAAGTTCAACCGCAATATTCATATAGTTTATTGCCTTTTCCTTATCTCCTTTTAATATAGCAACCTGCGCCAAGTAATAATACGACCCAGCCTCTACATCTTCTCCCTTCACACTCTCTTTGAAGTATTCCTCTGCCTCATCCAAGTCGCCAGCAATAAGCGCAATCTGCCCAAGGCTCAATTTAGCATTGTATAAAAGAGAATTAATCTCAGCCGCTTTTTGGTAAAACTCTTTTGCCCTTTGGAAATCATTTACCATAGTATACACCATTCCCAAGTTATAATACAAGTCATAATTTCCAGGATGATACCTTAAAGCATTCATGTATACATTAATTGCTTCTTTGTATCTATCATGCGAGTACAATATTTCTCCTAATAAATTGGTAGCTTCATAATATTCCGGTTTCTTTTTTAATACGTCCTGCAACACCGTTATAGCTTCTTCCGGTCTTTCATCTTTGTTTAGCAATAGTCCAATCTTATAATTAAGCTTAACGTCTTTACTATTAATATCATTTGCTCTTATATACTCATCAACAGCTATAGAAAATTTATCTTCTTTCTCATATACTTCTGCTAAAGTCTTGTGGCCCATATAGCTTTCTGGATATTTATTAATCAATTTAAATAAATAATCCTTTGCCTTCTCTGTATTACCCGCATTTAGAGCCATCTTCGCCAAAATTATATTTAGTATTTCCGGAAAGTCCACCTTCTTTTTGTTTTCAATAATTAAAATTATAGCCGGAATTATTATAGATAATATATAAATTAATATTCTAAAAAACAAATTCAAATGTACAGTGAAAATTAATTCTATAAAATTAATAACTATTCCTATAAATTGCAGTCCTAAAATATATACGTAACTCGTGTCGTTTTTCTTCACAAATTTTACAAACACTATGATGAACAACACAAACGCCAGCAAATTAAAAATAACCTTTTCAATCAAATTCTCTCACCGCCCTTTTTGCTTTACTATTTATTTAAAAAAAATTGTTTTTTGGTATTTCTTCACTGTTGACAAATAATTAAATTTTGGCTAGGCAAACAAGCAAGAAAGCCGCAGGTGTGCTTTTTGCAGCACCAAAGGACTTTTGCAGCGCTGTTTAACAACGCCAAAATTGTAATTATTTGTCAACTCTTGTTTCAAATTTTTCTTTGTACGCATTCATACACTTCTCAATAATCTCCTCCGCAGCTTCCTTTCCAAGCATCCTATCAACTGTGGTAGTTTTGCCCTCTAATTGTTTGTATACTTCAAAGAAATGTTTAATCTCATCTGAAATATGGTTTGGAAGCGCAGATATATCGTTGTATCCATTTAGGTATGGGTCTCTTTTAGACACGGCAATTATCTTTTCATCTTCTTCACCACTATCATTCATTATCAAAACCCCTATTGGATAACACTCAACTAATGTAAGAGGCGATAAACGCTCGTTGCATAAAATTAATACATCTAGTGGGTCGTTGTCTTCAGCATAAGTACGTGGAATAAAGCCATAGTTTGTAGGATAGTGTGTTGCTGTATAAAGCACTCTATCTAGCTTTAACATTCCGGTTTCCTTGTCTAATTCATATTTATTTGTTCCACCTTTTGGTATTTCAACTACTCCAATAAATTCTGTTTTGCTTATTCTTTTAGCATCTATATCATGCCATATGTTCATTTGTTATCACGTTCCTTTTTTGTTATATTTTTTACAAGTTATATTGTAAAGTATTTTTTTAAAATTGTCCATAGGTGGCTTCGAATTTTATTAGTTACAGTATAATGGTTTTTAAAATATGTCTGTCCTGCAACGGGAGTTCCATTAAAAATTTTTGCAAATCGATGCTTGCGAAAGCTTGCAAAAATTTTTAATTGGAATCTCCCTGCGCGGACTTTAAGTAAATATAACCATTATACTGTAACTTTTGTTACAATTGTTCGTTTACTTTGTAGTGATTTGGCAATCTGAAAAGTACTTGTAAATTGTAACAACATTCTCACACAAAAAGACCGCAAATTCTTGCGGTCTTTCTGTGGTCTGAGGCATAGGCCTTAGACCAAGTTGAGAAGAAATCTCTGGCGAAGGTACCCTTTGCCCCCATTCATCTTGACGCACTGGTTATCAAAACGCAGTGCCTTGCCTCTTTCCCAGATGGAAAGAATGGCATTCTGAGACTGAAGGTCGTCTGGGTGCAGAGCTCCTGCAAACTGCTCAAACTGGTGGAGCTTTGCATAACGTTTTGCTTCTTCAAGCAAAACCATGCAATTGCCTGCCTTTTGATTGCTGGGGTAGAAACCCACTTCGCGAATCATAAGGGCTTTCCCGGGTTTGAAGTTGTCGAAAGCTCTCTCGAAATCGCCTTCTTCTTGGATTGTCATCTCCCTTAGGAGTACAAATCCAATAAATTGATTACCACTAGCATATTCGTCATATGCCAGGATAATCGTAGAAGGCTTGTTGAGACCTTGTCTTGCTTCTTCCTCGGTGAGTGGCTCAAGGAAATCGCTTTTCCTTTTCGCCTGCAAATCTAGCCGAAGTTGATGGTCAAGGTACATAATTTTCGAAATTTCCTCGCCTTTTGCTTCTCTGAACAGAATCATGATGTCTATTCCTCCTCGGTTTTTTTGCAAAAGAAATGCTCTTTTGCTTGTATCGCAAAAAATACGATATAGTTTATTATACTATATTTTTTATGTTTTTGCAAATAGTACTTGGGCACTATCTTTATTTTTTAATATTATTGTGACTTACCGTTCGAAACCATCTAAGCACAAATTTAATGGAAATATTTTTATTGAAGTGGCTAACACCACGTAGGAATATTTCCATTAAATTGTGCTAGGTTTCTCGAATTCGCACTCGCCATTTCATGGCTCGTTTGGTCGCTGCGCGTCACTGCTAATATTAAAAAATAAAGATAGTGCCTTTTAAAATTAGCTATTTAATTTTTTTAGGGCTTTGTCGACTGCTTGGCGCTCGTCCCAGAAGTATTGCACTCCTTTAATTTCTTGGTATTGTTCGTGTCCTTTGCCTATTAGAAGTATAATGTCTCCTTCCTTAGCATTTTCCATTGCGTACTCGATTGCTTCTTGTCTATCATCTATTGTAATATATTTTCCATTACTCTTGTTAAGTCCAACAACTATATCATTGTTAATTGATGCCATATCTTCAAAACGAGGGTTGTCCTCTGTAAGAATTGTAAGTCCTGCATATTTTCCTGCAATCTCGCCCATATCGTATCTTCTAGATTTAGCTCTGTTGCCGCCTCCACCGAAGATGCACACAATTCTTTTTGGCTTATACTCCATAATTGTTTCCATTAAGTTTGTCATTTCATCTTCATTATGAGCATAGTCTATTATCAATTTATATTTGTCGTTAGAAACTGCAAGCTCCATTCTTCCTTTTACATGAACTTTTTTTAGAGCTCTTTTCATTGGCTCTACGTCAATTCCAAGTTCATTTGCTATTGTTATTGCACATAGTGCATTGTATACTGAAAACCTCCCAGGAATTGCAACTTCGAACTTGTCGTTTACTTTGCCTGTAACTTCAAAGCCCATTCCAAGAAAACTGTTTGTCATAATAAATTGTACATTGTTTGCCTTAATATCCGCATCATCCGAATCTACTGCAAATTTCACTATTTCGCATGTGTGCTTTTTAGTTACATTTTTCCAGTTTTTGTCGTCTACATTTATTATTCCTTTTTTACATTTCTGGAAAAGTAAGCTCTTGCAATACATGTATTCTTCAAAGTTTTCATGCTCATTTGGTCCTATGTGCTCATTAGATATATTTGTAAACACACCGTAATCAAATGTAAAGCCATCAACCCTGTTCATCTTCAAACCTTGAGATGATACTTCCATTATTGCATATTTGCAGCCAGCCTCTACCATGTCATTAAACAACTTTTGCACTTCGTAATTTTCTGGTGTTGTGTTGTGAAGGTCTATTTTTGTTTTGTCTATAAACGCTCCTATTGTTCCAATTAGACCAACTTTGTTTCCAGCTTCTTCTAGCATCTTCTTCAAAATTGTTGTTGTAGAAGTTTTTCCTGCCGTTCCCGTTACTCCTATCGTAATTAATTTACTTGCTGGATAATCGAAATATGCTGCTGAAATGTACGCCATTGCTACTCTTGAAGACTTAACCTTAATAACAATAACATCTTCTCTAATATCCACATCTTGCTCAACCACAACAGCTCTAGCGCCTTTATCTATAGCACTTGGTATGAACTTATGTGAGTTAGAACTTGTACCAACCTTTGCTATAAATAAGTCGCCTTCCTCTATTTTTCTTGAGTCGTCCTTAACATCAACTATGTCTATATCAAGGCTTCCTTTTACCACCTCATACTCTATGTCTTTAAGCAATTCACTTAATTTCTTTGTTCTGTTTGCCTTTTTATTAATTATAAAATCAACATCTATCTCAGACTCGAAAACAGTATGTGAAGGCCCTTTCATAAACATTGTTCCTGTTTCTTCATCCCAATTTGTCTCAAGAATTCCACCAATTTGGTGTACCTTAACATTTCTGTCTGTTCTTCCTGTCAAAACTGCTGCTGTAGTTGCAGTGCAGCAACCAGTTCCGCAGCCTATTGTCTCTCCTGTTCCTCTCTCCCACTCTCTCATTTTAATATTGTTTCTATCTATAATTTGGGCAAAAGTCACATTCGTTTTGTTAGGGAATAAATCTGTTTTATACTCAATTGCCTTTCCATATTTCTCTACATCGAAATTATCCACGTCGTCAATAAACATTACACAATGAGGATTTCCCCAAGAAACAGCAGTAATATTGAACTTTTTATCTAAAATTGTTACCTCTTGCTCAATAAATTCTGGAAGCTCCGTATTTACTGGAATTTTTTTTGTATCCAATACTGGCTTTCCAATATTAGCCTCAATATTTACCGCTTTTCCATTCTCAACTGTTAATTTAACATGTTGAATTCCTCCAAGTGTCTCTATTGTTAGCTCCTCTTTGTCTGTTAATTTGTGGTCATAAACATATTTGCTCAAACTTCTTAAAGCATTACCACACATTTCCCCCTCAGTTCCATCTGGGTTAAACATTCTCATTCTGAAGTCAGCCACATCTGAGCTTAGTATAAGCACCATTCCATCTGAGCCAACACCAAAATGTCTGTTACTAATATATTTTGCGAGTTCATTTACATTGTCTATTTTTTGATTAATTGCATCAATATACACATAGTCATTGCCATATGCTTGCATTTTTGTAAACTTTGTCATTACAAATTCACTTTCCTTTCTTAATCTATTATATCCTTCCCGCTCAAAAAGAATTAAATTTTGGCAAGGAAGCTTTGCTCAAAAAGGCAAGGGCGCATACTTGGTGTATGTAACCGCGTTTTTGAGCAAAGATGACACAGCCAAAATTGTAATTATTTTTGAGCTTCTCCACCGTTCATTGCCTGGTCAAGATCCGCAATAATATCATCCGCATCCTCAATTCCTACAGACAATCTAAGTAAAGTATCTGTAATTCCTAAAGTCTCTCTTACTTCTTCCAATATTTCTGTATGAGTTCTACTAACTGGGTGAGTAATTAAACTCTCCACTCCGCCTAAACTCTCTGCAAATATGACAAGTTTTAGTTTTGATAGAATTTGATTTACTGTTTTTGTATTATCAACTCTAAACGAAATCATACCCCCAAAACCTGTTGTTTGCTTTTTAGTAACTTCATAATCTTTGTGGTCTTCAAAGCCTACATAATAAACCTTTTCCACCTTTGGTTGTTCCCTTAACCAGTTTGCAACCTTCATAGCGTTTTGTGAATGTCTTTCCATTCTTAGCGCCAAAGTCTTCATACCTCTTAGCATTAGCCAAGAATCCATTGGCCCTAAACCAGCTCCATAAATATACATTTGAATTTCTAGTTTCTCACCAATCTGGCTATCCTTTACAACCACTATTCCAGCTAGCACATCATTGTGTCCTGCTAAGTACTTTGTACCACTATGAATAACAATATCTGCTCCTAATGTAAGTGGTCTTTGGAAATATGGTGTAAGGAAAGTATTATCAACTACAACCAAAGCTCCAATATCATGTCCTATTTTTGCAATCGCTTCAATATCTGCCACCTTCATCATAGGATTTGTTGGTGTCTCAATGAATATCATTTTAGTATTTTTCTTTATAGTCCTTTTTAGTAGGTCTAAATCAGATAAATCAATACTATCATGTTCAATACCATTTACTGATAAAACCTCGTTCACTTCTCTAAAAGTACCACCATAAATGTCGTCTGACATAACAATATGGTCTCCCGGTTTTAATAAAGAAAATACCAATGTAACAGCAGCCATTCCTGAATTAACTGCAAAAGCTCTTGTTCCTTCCTCTAAAATTGCCATTGTTTTTTCCAATTCTTCTCTTGTTGGGTTAATACATCTAGAATAATTGTAGTGCTCTATAGTATCAACTGACTTATGTTTGTACGTCGCTGTTTGATAAATTGGATAACTTAGCGAACCCGTCTCTGGGTCTACACCTAATGCACCATGTACTACTTTTGATGCAAGTTTTAAATTTTCCTTTCTGTCAAAATTTTGATAATCTTTTGAATCTTTCATGTTTATTCCTCCTTAAGGTTTTTGCCTCGAGATTTTCCATCTCTTTTTTTGCAATATAACGCCCCATTTTTATTTTTACAGTACACTCTTAATTAAGAATATAAGCCTGTCGGTTTAAACACGCTATTATTATACACCATTTTTCCAAAATAGTACAGCTTTTTTGCATTTTTCTTTTTTTCACCCTTTGCAAACTTGGGACACGTCTTTTCTTGCAAAAACTTGCAAGCTTGGGACACGTTTTCTTTCAATTCCCCACCAAAAAAGCTCCCGAAGGAGCTTCTTTGATGGATGGGTTTAGTTTTCTGCTCGTCAACTACAAATTCGTCGTCATAATCTTAGATATTTTAGGACTCACTAAGCACAACTCCTTCCTTTTCTACATTCATATAAAATGGCAAGGCTTCTAGCCAATAATTGAATTTATCTATATTTTTTAATAATGGAGATAACATTACATCAAAATTATTCTCAAACTCTATTTCAAATGCAATATCTGATATTTTCTCTCTAAACTCTATTATTTCATCATCTGATAAATCTGTGAGTATCATCAGGTCTACATCAGAGTTTTTCTTATAATCTCCTCTCGCATATGAACCATATAATATGATTTTTTTAATTCTATCACCTAATAACTCATTTGCCTGATTAACAAACTTTCGAACTATTTTTTCAATATTCTTTGGCATATTACGCATAATAGTTGCCTCCTTCATTTTACTCTATTGTATTATATCATAAAAAATTGTTTTTTTAAATGAATTTATATAAATTTTGAGTATGCAAAATTGCTATATAAACATACACATAAATAACGGATAATGTTTAATACTTTTTATTATCTTTTAAGCTCTTAACCATTTTATCAAAGTCACTTTCTAATTGTTGCATTTCTCTATCTCTATATATTTCGAATTCTTTTTCAGCTTTTTCCATTGCCTCTTGATGGGATATTTTCCCATTCCCTTCAAGAAGTTTTCTTTTATTTTGTATTATCTGATTATCTAATTCATTTATCCAATCATTCATTGTCATTGTTCTTTGTTCTAATGCTTGAAGTTCTGCAAAATCTAAGAATTGTGAAACTAATAAATTCAATCTTTGTAATTCTATTTCCGAAAGATAATTTTTAGCAATTTTCACATCATCTATTGTTACATAATCGCCTTTAAAGTTAGTCATTCCAACAAATGGTTTCTCATTGTCTACTCTTTCATATATCAGTTCCGCTGCTGTATGTTCATGAACTGCAAAGTGAAGTTTGTTTTGAACTGTCGCAAAAAATTTTTTAGTTAAATCAGAACGTGGGTCATAATCTATTGATGTGGCATATATGTCTGTAACCTGCTGGTAGAAATTTCTTTCAGATGAACGAATATCTCTAATTCTCTGTAGTAACTCTCTAAAATACCTATTTCCACCTTGTTTTAATCTTTCATCATCCATTGTAAAGCCTTTTTGAATATATTCATGCAATCTTTGTGTTGCCCATATACGAAATCTTGTTGCAACTTGTGATTGCACTCTATATCCTAATGCTATTATCATATCTAAATTATAGTGGTCTATATTTCTTTTAACTTGTCTATTTCCTTCACTTTGAACTAACAAGAATTTCTTGTTAGTTGAATCTTTCTCTAGCTCATTATCATTATATATATTATTTATATGCAAACTTATATTTTGTTGAGTCGTTTTATATATTTCAGCAATTTGATTTTGAGTTAACCATATATCTTCATCACTAAATTTTACTGAAACCTTTGTAACACCATCTTCATCTTGGTAAATTATTATATTGTTTTCATTTTTTTGCATGTTATTTCTCCTTTATCAATATTTCGTATGTTTCTTCTTACTTCATTTTACTCTATTGTATTATATCATAAAAAATTGTTTTTTTTAAATGAATTTATATAAATTTTGATGTTTGCAAGTTTTTCTGACGACTTTTTGCTCTTACATGCAAGTTTTTCTGACGACTTTTTGCTCTTACATGCAAGTTTTTACGACGACTTTTTGTGCCTGCACGCAAGTTTTTACGACGACTTTTTGTTCTTGCATGCAAGTTTTTACGACGACTTTTTGTGTCTGCGCGCAAGTTTTTACGACGACTTTCTGCAAGGTAGAGACACGTCTTCTCTTGCAAAAACTTGCAAACTGGGGACATGTCTTCTTTCAATTTTCCACCAAAAAAGCTCCCGAAGGAGATATTGCTAGTTTTTTTGACTTTATGTAACTAAAATGCTATAATGTATAGTATATACATTTTGTATATTCTTCCAATAATCTCTGCTGTGGGTGAGGCAGGGTTCACATATATTTTTTACAATACTCAATTGAGGAGGAAGAAACTTATGTTGAATGCGGCATTTATGCTATTATTAACACTTTTCGTTATTTGCTCTATAGCTCTTTCAATAGTTTTTCTGAAAAGAACTAGCGGCGAGCGGATGAGCTTTACTAAAGTTGCTGCCATCATTATAATTATCGCTGGTCTAATTATGATAATTACCTGGATAATTGATGGTTTCGGGATTTAACAATACCCAAAACTTCCCCTACTGAATGTACTGTCAGTGGGGAAGTTTTTTTCTATACAACAAGGTTAAGTTTCCTTATTTAGACCACATAAAGCAAAATGCAGAAGAAGTGCAAAAGGCTACCTAACAAAATGAATAGGTGAAATACCGAGTGCATCCATTTGTGCTTTTTGCCAATGCCATATAGTATTGCACCAATTGTATATGCTATGCCACCTGCCACTAATAGCACTAGCCCACCCGTTGGCAATAGTACTGGCAGCAAATTTGCCTTAAAGATGACTGCCCACCCCATGCCAAGGTAGCAAATCATAGAAAATATTTTATATCTTTTTAGGTCTATTGCATTTAACACAATCCCTATAATTGCCATTGCCCAGATTATACCGAAAATTGTCCATCCAATTGCTGCATCGTATTCTCTAAAAGTGCAAAGAGCAAATGGTGTATACGAGCCTGCAATTAGTAAAAATATTGTACAGTGGTCAAGCACTTGCATTACTTTTTTGCCGTTTGCATCTTGGACTAAGTCCATGATATATGCTAGACATTGTGTATAGCACAAGCATAGTAGTACCATATATAGCGCTACTTACAACGCCATACGCACTTCCGTGTGACGCCGCCATTACCACACAAAGCACTATTGCGACTATTCCTAAAACCGCACCTACAATGTGTGAAGTCATATTAAATATTTCTTCGCCTTTTGTATAAGTTGGCAAAATTCTATCTTTTAGCTTCGTTCTAGTCATCCGCTTCCTCCTTACTTGCTTGGACGCTGGGGACACTCCTTTTTGTCCAGGTTCTTGGACGTTTAGGAGTGTCCCCAATGTCCAAGGTTAGTTCTCGCTTATTATTTTGTCTATTGCGTCAAGCCTCATCTGTCTTAATATATTGCAGCTGTTGTTTAGCTTTTCTTGTTCTTCTTTGTTTAAGTCTAGCTCCAATATTTCTCTCACTCCGTTTGAATTTATTATAGCAGGCACTCCAATATAGATATCGTCTTGACCGTAAGCACCGTTTTCTAAATAAGTTGAGACTGTTAGTATTGAGTTTTCGTTGTCCAATATTGCTCTAACTATTCTGTTAAGCGCCATTCCAATTCCATAATATGTTGAATGTTTTTTCTCTATAATTTTGTATCCTGCATCTACCACTTCTTTATGAATTCTGTCTAAGTCGGCAATAGGGTGCTTATTTGCTTCCATTATATTTAACACTTTTTTGCAGCCAATGTATGCATGTTCCCATGGTACAAATGATGAATCGCCATGTTCTCCCATTATATATGCATGAATATTTTTGCTGCTTATTTCAAAATAATCTGCAAGCAAATAACGTAGTCTTGCTGTATCTAGTACAGTTCCTGAGCCTAGTACTCTGTTTTTAGGAAGTCCAGAAACTTTTGCTACTACATATGTCATTAAATCAACTGGATTTGTTGCTATTATTATGATGCCATCAAACCCGCTTGCCATAATATTTTTAGTAATCTCTTTCATTATTTTCGCATTAGTCTGTGCTAAGTCTAGCCTTGTTTCATCTGCATTTTTTTGCGCTGCTCCTGCTGTGATTACCACAATTTGCGCGTCCTTGCAATCACTATAATCGCCTGCTTTTATAACCATTTTTTGTGGAGCGTATGGAAGTCCGTGCGACAAGTCCATTTCCTCTCCTATGGCTTTTTCTTTGTTTGCATCAACTAAAACTAGCTCATCAATTCCACCTCTGTTTAACATTGAATACGCCATGCTCATTCCTACAAAACCTGTGCCCACAAGCACTATTTTTCCTTTTTTCATCAAATCACATTCCTTTCTAAAAGCATAATTTTTACTTAGAAGGTTTATTTCCTTTAATCTGCTTTATAACTTTATCACATTATGACCCATTTTTCAATTATTTAAACAACAAAAAGTAACACTCCTGTTTTGGAATGTTACTTTTTACAGCTCAAATGATTTTAGCCTAGTCACAATGTATATTCTTCAAATATTTTGGTGACTTACCGTTCGAAACCATCTAAGCACAAAATAAGTATGAAAAAGAATTCTAGTATTAGCCATCAGCTAAATAATATGTATATTGAAATGAGTATATTATGTGCTAGGTTTCTCGAAATCGCACTCGCCTTATACAAGGCTCGTTTGGTCGCTGCGCGTCACTGCAAATATTTTCATAATATACATTGTGACTAGGCTTATATAAAATGAGCTGTAAGTCCCTACTTTGCAAGGACCTTGACCTCGTCGTTTTCGGCAACAATCTTTGCTTTCTTGTGTGGAATAATCTTGCCGTCAAGTATTGCTTCTGCTATTCTATCTTCTACATTGCTTTGAATTGCTCTCTTAAGTGGCCTTGCTCCATAGTTTGTGTCAATACCTTTTTTAGCAATAAGCTCTTTTACAGTGTCGTCTATTTCCACATTGTATTCTTGTTCTTTTAGCCTTTTTTGTACTTGCTTTAGCATAATTTCAATAATCTGCTTAATGTCTTCATCATTCAATTTGTGGAATACAATAATCTCATCAATACGATTTATGAACTCAGGTCTGAATTGTTTCTTTAGCTCTGCCATAACGTCCTTTTTGATTGTCTCGTATTCCTTTTCTTCTCCCTTCTTCTTGTCAGCGTCTTGACTAAAACCTAGCACATTTTTGTCTGTAATCATTCTTGCGCCAACGTTTGATGTCATGATAATAACTGTGTTTTTGAAGTTTACTGTTCTACCTGTTGCATCTGTTAGTCTACCATCATCTAATATTTGTAGAAGCATGTTCATTACATCTGGATGTGCTTTTTCTATCTCATCAAACAATATTACTGAATATGGTTTTCTTCTTATTTTTTCTGTTAGTTGTCCACCTTCATCATATCCAACATATCCTGGAGGTGAACCAATAAGTTTTGCTACAGAGTGTGGCTCCATGTACTCAGACATGTCTATTCTTATCATTGCATCGTCATTTCCGAAAAGTGCCTCTGCTAGGGCTTTTGAAAGCTCTGTTTTACCAACTCCAGTTGGTCCTAAGAATAGGAATGAGCCGATTGGTCTATTTGGGTCTTTCAAGCCTACTCTGCCCCTTCTTATAGCTTTGCTTACCGCTTCCACAGCCTCATTCTGTCCAATTACTCTTTTATGTAGTGTTTCCTCTAGGTGTTTTAACTTGTCGTTTTCGTCTTGAGTAATTTTGTTTACTGGAATTTTTGTCCAGCTAGCTATTACCTCTGCAATGTCTTCCTCATTCAAATTTAGCACATTTTTGCTGTTCTTGCTTTGCCATTTTTTCTTTTCCTTTTCTAATTTATCCTTTTGCTCATTCTCTTTATCCCTTAGAGTTGCTGCCTTTTCAAAGTCTTGAACACGTATTGCTTCTTCCTTTTCTCTATCCAATGTTGCAATTTTCTCCTCAATTTCCTTTATGCTGTCCGGCATTGTATATGTTCTCATTTTTACCCTTGATGCAGCCTCATCCATTAAGTCTATTGCTTTGTCTGGCAAAAACCTGTCGTTGATGTATCTAGTAGATAGCTCAACAGCTGCCTTTATTGCTCCTTCAGAAATTTTTACATTGTGGTGAGCTTCGTACTTATCTCTCAAGCCTTCCAATATTTTGATAGTCTCCTCCTCTGTTGGCTCGCCAACTGTAACTGGGCTAAACCTTCTCTCCAAGGCACTATCATTCTCAATATATTTTCTGTACTCATTTAAAGTTGTAGCACCAACTACCTGAACCTCGCCCCTTGCCAAAAGTGGCTTTAATATGTTTGCAGCATCAACAGCCCCTTCAGCAGAACCAGCACCTACTATTGTGTGAATTTCATCTATGAAAAGAATAACATCTCCCGCTTTTTTCACTTCAGATAGGCATTTCTTAATTCTTTCCTCGAAATCTCCTCTATACTTAGCTCCGGCTACCATTCCAGAAATATCAAGCGAAACTACTCTTTTGTTTTTTAGCATTTCTGGGACATCATCAGCAACAATCTTTTCTGCCAATCCCTCTACCACAGCTGTTTTACCAACACCTGGCTCGCCAATCAAGCAAGGGTTATTTTTTGTTCTCCTAGATAAAATTTGAATAACTCTATCTATCTCGCTCTTTCTTCCAATTACGGGGTCAAGCTTGCCCTCTCTTGCCTGTTTTGTTAAGTCAGAGCCAAACTGATTTAATGTTGGGGTAGAATTAAAACTTCCAGAATTCCTCTCCCCAGCACTTCTTGGAGCATTTGAATCTATACCATCTTCTTCAATCACCTTCATAATTTCGTTGTATAGCTTTCTTGGGTCTATGTCTAAATCCATCATAATTCTAACCGCAACACTATCTCCCTCACGCATGATGCCTATTAAAATATGCTCAGTACCTATAAACTCCGAACCTAGTTTTCGAGCCTCTACAAAAGCATTCTCAATTACTCTTTTGCTCCTTGGAGTAAAGCCCATTGACTCACCTTGAGTTAATGGTTCTCCAGTGCCAATAAGCATTTCTATTTCTTGCAAAATATCATCAGCAGTTACATCTTGATTCTCTATAACCTTGCTTGCAACGCCAGTCCCTTCTTTTGCCAAACCATAAAGCAAATGCTCTGTACCAATATAGTTATGTCCTAGCTCTAGCGCCGCTTCGTTTGCAATTTCAATTGCTTTTTCTGCTCGCGCAGTAAATTTATATATCATATTTTCACTCTCCTTTTTTCATTTTATAAACTCTGGCCGATTTGCCAGCATCAAAGTTCTCAACCATTAATCTTCTTTAATTATTTGCTTAACCACTTCTGCCCTCTTAATTTCTCTCTCATAGCCATCTAGCTCTTTGCCTAAATATTTCTGTAAATTTCCAGGCTTGGTGTATAGCTCTAGCTTTCTCACTTTGCTGTCATCAATCTCCTTTATAACTCCCAAATCGACACCTAACTTCACATCAGACAAAAGCTTTTTACACTCATCTGAAGAAAGTTTCATTGCATTCGTTAGTATTCCATAAGACCTATAAACTCTATCTTCAAACTCCAATTGATTCTTTCCTAAAAATTTCCTTGCTGTTCTTTCCTGTTCAATAATCTTCTCTGTAATGTTCTTTACATTTGCAGCAATCTCTTTTTCAGTCACACCAATCGTCTGGTTGTTTGAAATCAAGTACATGTCTCCTTGGTTTTGCGTTCCTTCTCCATAAACACCTTTAACATTCATACCAAAGTTGTTCACAATTCTTAGCACTTTAGGCAAGTTGCCCGTAACAGTAAGTGCAGGCAAATGCACTAACACAGATGCCTTCATACCAGTTCCAATATTAATTGGAGAAGTTGTTAAATACCCAAACTTTTCACTATATGAATAATCTAAAACTTTGCCCAATGCCTCATCTATTTCAATTACTAAATTAGCTAGGTTCTCAATCTCTTGACCTGAGCTAAATACCTGCAATTTAATATGGTCGTCCTCATTAAGCATTATGCAAATATTTTCTTCCGGATTAATAATTATTCCCTTTTTGTTCTTGTCATTCATTACAAACTCAGGGCTAAGCAAATGCTTTTCCACTAAGCTTAGTTTCGTAATTGCATCTAAATCTTCATAATTTATATATTTTAATTCATGTCCTAAACTTGGCACAATTTCTCTTATTTTCTCTAGCAAACTTTCCTGTTCTTCACCTGAACTTTTTTGAGTAAACTTGTACCCCTCAATATTCCTTACTAGCCTTACTCTTGAACTTATTACAACATCCGAATCCTTTCCATTTTGTAAATACCAATTCGCCATTTCCATTCCTCCTCTTTAATTCTAAATTTTGTGTAAAATTAATCTTCTGCCTTTTATCCGAAGGCAAAGAATTAAATTTTGGCTAACTCCTTCTCTCTGTGCCCTCTCCCTGGTCAAAAAGAATTAAATTTTGGCAACCCAAAACTTCTTTTCTTTTCGAAGGCAAAGAATTAAATTTTGGCTAGGCAAACAAGCAAGAAAGCCGGAGGCGTGCTTGTTGCACGTCGAGGACTTTCGCAGCGCTGTTTAACAACGCCAAAATTGTAATTATTTGCCTTCGTTTAGTTTTTTGAGCTCGTCACGCAACTTCGCCGCATCCTCATACCTCTCATCCTTAATCGCCTTCTGCAAATCCTTTTGTAATTTCTCTTGCTTGCTCTCCTCTTTCTTTGGAGTAGCCTTTGTTGCCTTGTTGCCACTTTTTGATGTAATCTCCCTGTAGCCTCTACCTACATGTCTGTTAGCCCCTTGCAAATTCTTTAATATAGGCTCAATTCTATCCTCGAATAACTCATAGCAGCTACTGCATCCAAACTCTCCTGAATTTATGAAATCGTCGAAAGTAGTTCCGCATGTTTTGCATTGCAAAGTTTGTGTTCCCATAATACTTGGAAGCATGTTTGTATTGTAATCATTAAAGAAATCACTGAAGAAATTCGAAAAACTAATTGGCATACTAAAGCTCATATCCTTTAAGCCTAGCTCTCTTGCGCAATTATCGCACAAATTAAGCTCCTTTTTTACCCCGTTTATAACTTGGGTATATCTAAAAGTAACCTCGTTTTTTCCACAATTTTGACACATCATAATAAAAACCTCCTTTAATCCTCAACTAAATTAATTAACATATTCTTAAAAATTTTTGCTCGTAATTCATCTTTTATATTCTGCGGTACTGTAAGCACATTATCGCTTGTAGCAACCTTTAAAAGCTTTGCTTCTTTCTCTGTTACAACTCCATATGAAAGGAAATTACTTAAGAAAATGTCTACCTCTTGAGAAGTAATTTTATCTCCCACACTTGAAATTGTATGCATTAAGTAATTGCTTTTTGTCGTGTTAATCTTACGAATGCTAATGTGACCACCGCCACCTCTCTTGCTCTCCACATAATATCCTTGTGAAGGCTTAAATCTAGTAGCAATAACATAATTAATCTGTGACGGAACACAATTAAAATGCTCCGCCAGGTCATTTCTCTGTATTTCAATGTAGTCCTCATCGTCAAATAACTGCTTTATAAATTCTTCTATCATATCCGACATTCTCAATTTTCTCACTTCCATTCCTGAACTATATTTTTTGTTTTATCTTCGTTTTTGTTGACTTTGACTTTCTTTGACCTACATTTATATTATACTCCCTTTTTTCGAAATGTCAATAGTTTTTTTGAAAAAAATGTTCGGGATCTGATTCATTTATGATAATGTCTTAATAATTCATTTTAGAAAATGTCTCAACAAAAAAATTAATGTTTGTATTTTTTATGCAAAAATGTATAATTAAAAAATCACATATTTTTGCAGGAGGGTACAAATGAGAAAGGTTGAGTTAAGAATGAAAGAAGAATTTAAATATTTAGTTATTAAAAAATTAGTAGAAACAAATGGCAACAAGAAAAGAGCCGCAATTAAATTAGGTTGTACTGTTAGACATATTGATAGATTGATTGCTGCTTACAAAGAAAAAGGAAAAGAGTTCTTTATCCATGGCAACCTTGGTAGACTTCCTGCTAAAGCTTTATCTAACGAGCTGAAAGATGAAATTGAACAGCTTTATGTTTCTAAATACTATGACTGTAATTATACTGTGTTTACCGAGTTTTTAGCAGAAAGAGAGAATATCTTTGTATCTATTGATGAAGTTAGAGTACTTTTGAGAGATAGATATATCTTATCTCCTAGAAGCCATAAATCTACTAGAAAGAAATTAAGAAAAGAATTATTACTTGAACAAGAAAAAGCTAAATCAAAACTAGAAAAAGAAAAGATACAAGCCAATATTGTTGCCATCGAAGATGCTCACCCTAGGCAACCTAGATGTCAATATTTTGGTGAAGAAATACAAATGGATGCTTGTATTCATCTTTGGTTTGGAGATACTAAAACTGCTTTACATGCTGCTATCGATGATGCTACTGGTAATCTCGTCGGTTTGTATTTTGATTATCAAGAAACTTTAAATGGCTATTACAATGTTACAAAACAAATATTGGTAAAATATGGTATTCCTTACAAATTCAAAACAGACAGAAGAACTGTATTTGAATACAAAAGAAAAGGTTCTTCTCTGCTAGAAGAAGATACCTTTACACAATTTGCTTATGCCTGTTCCCAATTAGGCATTCAGCTTGAGACAAGTTCTGTTCCTGAATTTAAACCTCGTATTGAAAGGGCTTTTCAAACTTTACAACAACGCTTACCCCAAGAACTTAGATTAGCCAATATTACTACCATTGAACAAGCCAATCAGTTCTTATCTCAATACATTAAAAAATTCAATAAACAGTTTGCTCTATGTATTAATCATAACAAATCTGTATTTGAAAAGCAACCAGATGAGAAAAAAATTAATTTAATTTTAGCAGTATTGTGTAAAAGAACCATTGACAGAGGACATTCTATTAAATACAACAACAAGTATTATCGACTGGTAAACAGAGCTAATACACCTATTTATTTTAATCATGGAACCATTTGTGTTGTGATTAAATCATTTGACCAGAAACTTTATGCTACAGTGAATGACACAGTATTCGCATTGGATGAAATACCTGAAGTACAAGCCATATCAGAGAATTTTGATGATATTGTAGAAACTATACCTAGGAAAGTATACATTCCACCTATGAGCCATCCATGGAAACAAAAACTTTTTGATAACTTTGTGGAAAAACAAAAGATGCTTTTAGAAAGTGTTTCTTAATTACAAAATTTTAGCACTAATTCTCTTAAAAATTAGTGCTAATGTTTAAAAAATTTTGAGACATTTTCAAAAATGATTGACATAGTTTTTTTGAAAAAAATGTTCGGGAAAATTTCCGCCAAAAAGTCGATTTTTTTCTCTATTCTATTTTGCGCTTTTCTATGTGTTTTATTCATGCATACTTTCTTTTCCATAATTTGCAAATTCTTTATACAATTTAATTCAGATTAAAAATTCATAAAAATACCTTGAATTTAATCTTTTAAACTCAAGGCAAAACGCTTATTTTCTCTCTACAATAAACCACCATCTATATAGTTTCTTCCGCTATAATATATATGTGCAATATAAACTATTTTTTCTGGTTCATCTATGGTATATAAAATAACATAATTATTTATAACCATCCTTCTATATTGTCTTTCTGTTCTATCTGTCTTTTCTATTTCTGTACACATTCTTGGAGAATTTTCTAATAAAAGAACATTATATATTACTTTTTCTCTTAATCTATTTGAGGCATCTATATTCTTTAATTTGTTCGAAATATAGTCACATATATCTTCAAACTCATCTAAAAATTCGTCTGCTAGTTCCACTCTATATTCCATATTTATCTTTCCATTCTTTAAAAACTTCTCTGGCATCTCTTACTCTGCCATTCTTTATATCATCTTCAGCCTTTAATAAATGTTCTTCTATATCTTTCTTCAATAATGTTTCCCTATATTCTTCCATTTTCATCATTACAATATCGTTGTTATTCATAGCAATAACCATTTCTCCATTTTGGTTAACTGCTGTTTTTAAGTCTTGCATATTGGTTACTTGTATCATTTCAATGCACCTCTCTTTTCTATACTATAAATAGTATAGCATAGATTTTAATATTTTTTAATACTTTTTTAGAATTTTCTATTATTATTTGCAAATAATTTTATTATATACTGTTTCTACTTGTGCATAGATATTTGCTATGTTGTAATTCCATACATCTCCACATTAATATTAAATGTCTCTTGTATTTCGCTTGCTGAAAGCACTCTGTCATACGCCATAAAATTGTACATTTTTAAAGTGCCTGTTAAGCTAGCATATATTTCAGCTGCTCTTGCATTGTCTGCCTCGTATGCTTCTTTTATTTTTAGCGAGACTTGCATTTGCTCTTTATTTTTTGCTACTGTCACCATGAATATTGCCATTGCTATTAGTAGCATTGTGACTAATGTTACTGTTACATATATGGCCATTGAGCCTTTTTCGGTTTTTGAGGGTGTAGAATACAGTGTGTAAATTAAAAAAATTGCACACTGTATTTTTTAGTGTGCGGAAGGAGGAGAAAATAT
>CALXSA010000013.1 GCA_944390995.1 uncultured Clostridia bacterium | reverse complement strand
AGAGATTCCGGGTGTGAAAAAGGCTAGCTGGTAGAATTTGTTTGAAAATTAGCATACTACTAATTTTGAAACAAATTAGAATACACGTGAATGCCAATTAAAAAAGGAGGGAAAATAATTGAATACAACAGATCCAATAGCAGATATGCTAACTAGAATAAGAAATGCTAATAGTTCTAAGCACAAAACAGTTGATGTGCCAGCATCTAAGATGAAAAGAGCCATAGCAAATATCCTATTTAAAGAAGGATATATTTCAGCATTCGAGGAAATAGAAGATTCTCGTCAGGGAATTATAAGAATAACTCTAAAATATGATGAAAAAGGAAAAAGAGTTATTGATGGAATAAAAAGAATTAGTAAGCCAGGTTTAAGAGTGTATGCATCAAAAGATGAACTACCTAGAGTTTTAAATGGTTTAGGTATAGCTCTTATATCTACTTCAAAAGGAATAAAAACAGACAAAGAAGCAAGACAAGAAGGTTTAGGAGGAGAAGTCCTAGCTTATGTATGGTAATTTATAATTTAGAAAAGGTAAAGAGGTGAAAAAAATGTCAAGAATAGGAAATAAGCCTATTAACATACCAGATGGCGTAGAAGTAAAACTAGACGGACATCACATCACAGTTAAAGGACCAAAAGGAACATTAGAAAGAGATTTACACAAAAACATAACAGTTACAATGCAAGACAAAGTAATAAATGTAACAAGAAGTGATGATGAGCCAGAAAATAGAAGTCTACACGGACTAACTAGAACATTAATCAATAACATGATAGAAGGCGTTTTAAATGAATATAAAAGAAACTTAGAGATTAATGGTGTAGGTTATAGAGCACAGAAAAAAGGAAACAAATTAGTAATGAACCTAGGTTATTCACATCCAGTTGAAATGGACCCACCAGCAGGCATTACATTTGATGTTGCTGATAGCAACCACATAACAGTTAGAGGAATAGACAAAGAATTAGTAGGTCAAAC
Organism: uncultured Clostridia bacterium; assembly: GCA_944390995.1. The sequence goes on along the minus strand of CALXSA010000013.1, from coordinate 30,659 downwards.
AGCAGCAGTTGTTAGAACAAAAAGACCACCAGAAGTATATAGAGGTAAAGGTATTAAGTATGCTGAGGAGCATATTAGACGTAAGGAGGGTAAGGCCGGCAAGAAGTAAGGGCTTAAATGAAAAGCTTCGTCTTGCGGTGTCGACCATCACAAATAATTTTTCAATATACAAATCGTATTATTTCAAAATTATTTGCTTGGTCTCCTAGCAATACTCGCTTTTGATTTAAGCAGGGACTGTGGAGAAATACTCGTTTTTGATTAAAATTAAAATAGTAAAAATCTAAAATAAACTAAGAGCAAAATCTTTTAGTTAGAAAGGAGATTTAAAAATGGTAAAGAAAACTGACAGAAATGCTGAAAGAATTAGAAGACATAAAAGAGTACGTAGAAAAATTTCTGGAACAGCTGAATGTCCTAGATTGTGCGTATTTAGAAGTAACAACAATTTATATGTTCAAGTAATCGACGATGTTAAGGCAGTAACTTTAGCACAAGCTTCAACTCTTGATAAAGAAGTAAAAACAAAGCATTCTAATAAAGAAGCTGCTAAGGAAGTAGGAGCTTTAATAGCAAAAAGGGCTTTAGAGAAAAATATTAGCTCAGTAGTTTTTGATAGAGGTGGATACATATATCACGGTGTTGTTAAAGAGCTTGCAGATGCCGCAAGAGAAGGCGGTTTGAATTTTTAAGAATAGTAAGGAGAGCACCATAAAGAAGGTAATCGCTTATTCGTACGGGGAGGGGACATTCCTCGAGCCGAATGAGAAGTGACCCGGGGCAAAAGGTGTGTCCCCTGACATATACAAAAAAGAAAGGAGAAAAGAGAATGCAATCAGAAAATACATCTGAATTAAAAGAAAAGGTTGTAGCTATTAACAGAGTTGCAAAGGTTGTAAAAGGTGGTAGAACTTTTAGATTTAGTGCAGTAGTTGTTGTTGGCGACGAAAACGGTCATGTTGGAGTTGGTAACGGAAAAGCATCAGAGGTTCCAGATGCAATAAAGAAAGCTATAGAGGATGCTAAAAAGAATTTAGTTGCTGTACCTGTAGTTGGAACAACTATACCACACGAGTATGTTGGAAAGTTTGGCAGTGCAAATGTTCTACTAAAACCAGCTGAAGAAGGTACTGGAATTATAGCAGGTGGTAGTGTTAGACCAGTACTAGAGCTTGCAGGATACAGAAATATAAGAACAAAAATCATTGGAACAAACAATCCAAGAAATGTTGTTTATGCTACAATAGAAGGCTTGAAAGCTATGCAAACAGCTGAAACAGTAGCCAAAAAAAGAGGCAAAAAAGTAGAAGAAATAATATAAGATTAAAAAAATAGGAGGTGTACAGACAAAATGAAATTAGGCGAAATAAAACCAGCACAAAAAAATAGAACTAGAACTAGAGTCGGACGTGGTATAGGTTCTGGTTTAGGAAAGACATCAGGTCGTGGACACAAAGGGCAAAAAGCTAGATCTGGTGGCGGAGTAAGGAGAGGTTTTGAAGGTGGTCAAACACCTTTATATAGAAGATTACCAAAAAGAGGCTTTACAAATATACATGCAAAAGACTATGTGGAAGTAACTTTAACAATGCTAAACAAGGCTACAACTGAAGAAGTTACAGCAGAAAGCTTAATAAAAGACGGAATAATAAGTAAAGCAAAAGATGGTATCGTAGTAATCGCAACAGGAAAATTAGATAAAAAATTAACAGTTAAGGCTGTTAGATTTACTAAAGCTGCTAAAGAAAAAATAGAAGCTTTAGGAGGAAAGGCCGAGGTGATTTAGTTGTTTAAAACAATAGGAAATGCACTAAAAACACCAGCAGTAAGAAAGAAATTATTATATACATTATTACTAATAGTAATATTTAGATTAGGATGCTATATCACCGTTCCAGGTGTAAACTCAATTACTTTAAATGAGTATATGTCAAGTGCATCTAATGGGATGGCAGCACTTATAGATTTAATCTCAGGTGGAGCTTTCTCTAGATTTTCTATATTTGCGATGTCAATAACACCATACATTACAGCGTCAATTGTAATGCAATTACTAGGAATGGTAATTCCTGCCTTAGAGAAACTTACTAAGGAAGGCGGAGAGGAAGGCAGAAAGAAAGTTAATAGATATACAAAAATTCTTACTGTTTTCCTAGCGCTAATTGAGGGTGTAGGTTTATACTTATCATATAGCTCAACAGGAATATTTATGGACACAAGCTTTGCAACTGGCTTTACAGTAGTAATTTCATTAATGACTGGAACAGCATTACTTATGTGGCTAGGTGATGAAATTACAAATAAAGGAATTGGTAATGGTATTTCAATGATCATATTCGTAGGTATTGTTGCAGGTCTACCAACAGCAATAACAACAGTATGGAACTTAATTATGGGAACAGGAGCATTCAGTACAACAGGTTTGTTAATTTCATTAGGAATTATAATTGGTGCTCTAATCTTGGTAGCAGCAGTTGTATTTGTACAACAAGCTGAAAGAAGAATACCAGTACAATATTCAAAAAGAGTTGTTGGAAGAAAAATGGTGGGAGCACAAAATACTCATATCCCAATGAAGCTTGCTTTAGCGGGAGTTATGCCAATAATCTTTGCTTCATCATTCGTAACATTCCCAGCAATGATTATTCAAATGTTTGTACCAGACATTGCAACACAGACAGGCTTCTGGAATGTAATATATAACTTTTCAATAGCATCATCTACTTCACAAGTTGGATTGGGTTATACAATAGCAAATGCGTTAGTTTATCTACTATTAATAGTTGGATTTACATTCTTTTACACATATGCTACATTTAATCCAGCAGAAGTATCTAATAATATTAAGAAAAATGGTGGCTTTATTCCAGGAATTAGAGCTGGAAAGCCAACAACAGAATATTTGTCATCAGTACTAAGTAAACTAACTTGGTTTGGTGGAGTATATTTAGCAATTATAGCTATACTTCCAATGTTGATAAGATTTGTCCCAGGTGTAGATTTAGCATTTGGTGGTACTTCAATATTGATTGTTGTAGGTGTTGCATTAGAGACAATAAGACAATTAGAATCTCAATTAGTAATGAGACATTACAAAGGATTCTTAGAATAGTAACTCCGCATGGTACACATATTTTTGGACACAAAAGATATGTGTACCAGTAATATGGAGTGAACTTCAAATGCAAACTCAGAGTAAAACATATTATTCTGAAAAGCTTAGAATATATAACAAAATTAAGTTAATGTAAAATTAGGAGTAGTGATTATAATGTATATAGTAATGCTAGGAGCTCCAGGCAGTGGAAAAGGGACTATTGGAAAAATATTATCACATGATTTGAATTTAGTACACGTTTCTACTGGAGACATATTTAGAGAACAAATAAATAAAGGAACAGAACTTGGTAATAAAATACAAAGTTACATGTCAAGTGGAGCATTAGTTCCAGATGGACTTGTTATAGAAACAGTAAAAGCAAGATTGTTAGAAGATGATGTAGCAAATGGTGCAATTCTTGATGGATTTCCTAGAACAGTTGCACAAGCTGAAGCATTAAGAGATTTCTTGAAAGAGAATAAACCAGATGCTAAAAGAGTTGCAATAGAGCTAGATGTACCAGATGATGAAATAATAAAAAGAGTTGTAAATAGGCTAATCTGCACAAACAAATCTTGTGGAGCAATATATAACAAAGAAACAAAGCCACCAAAAGTAGAAAATATATGTGATGTTTGTGGCTCAGAGCTAAAAAAACGCGATGATGATAATGAAGAAACTATCTCAAAAAGATTAGTTATTTATCATGAAAATTCAAACGACTTAATAGAATTTTATAGAAAAAACAATGCTCTATGTTCAGTTCAACCTAAAGAAGTTGAGGTTGCTGTTAGAGAAATAGAACAATTTTTAGAGCAATACAGAAGGAAGTAAGAAAAGTGGTTACTATAAAATCAGTTCATGAAATTAAATTAATGAAAGAAGCTTGTAGAATAACAGGGCATGTTTATAACGAATTAGAAAAAATAATAAAACCTGGAATGTCTACAATGCAGCTCGATAAATTTGCCGATAGAATAATAAGAGAAAATGGAGGAATACCAGCTCAAAAAGGTTATCCTAGTGGTATTAAAGGAGTGCCACCATTTCCAGCAACTCTTTGTATATCTGTTAATGATGAAGTTATACATGGCATACCATCTGACAAAAAAATAATAAAGGATGGGGATGTAGTAAGCATAGATTTAGTTGTATATAAAGACGGTTTTCATGGAGATGCTGCTAGAACCTTTATTGTAGGAAATGGTACAGAAGAAGCAAAAAGATTGGTAGATGTAACTAAAAAAGCTTTTTTTGAAGGTATTAAATATGCAGTTAAAGGAAATAGAATTGGTGACGTGTCACATGCCATAGGCGAGTTTGTGGAAAAGAATGGGTACAATGTGGTAAGAGAATTCCAAGGACATGGAATTGGTAGGGAAATGCATGAAGACCCAGGAATACCAAATTATGGCAAGGCAGGTAGGGGAATTAGACTTGAGCCTGGAATGACACTTGCAGTAGAGCCAATGGTTATAGCTGGTAAGAGAGATGTTGTACAAGATTACGACGGATGGACCATTCTTACAAAAGATGGTAGTTTGTCAGCTCATTACGAAAATACAATTTTAATTACAGAAAAAGAGCCAGAAATCTTGACATTAGTTTAATTTTGTTATATACTATACAAGTATCTATATTATAAAATAGTATAATTGACTAAAAAAGGAAAATGGAGGCAAATATGTCAAAAGAAGATGTTATAGAAGTTGAAGGTGTAGTTGTTGAGGCTTTACCTAATACTACATTTAAAGTAGAACTTGAAAACGGACATCAAATATTAGCTCATATTTCAGGAAAATTAAGAATGAATTATATTAAAATTCTTCCTGGAGATAAAGTAAAAGTGGAATTATCACCATATGACCTAAACCGTGGAAGAATAACTTGGAGAGCAAAATAATTAACCCAAATATAGAATTTTAGATAAAGAGGTGTAATAAATGAAAGTAAGACCATCAGTAAAACCAATATGCGAAAAATGCAAAGTAATTAAAAGAAGGGGCGTAATCAGAGTAATCTGCGAAAACCCAAAACATAAGCAAAGGCAAGGATAATTAAATTGTTAATAACACAAATCTTATGATTGGCGGCTGTAACTGCTAAAAATAGCAGTTATAAATAGGGTTTGTGTTTTATTGCGTAGGAAATTTCAGTAGAAATTTTTGAAGCAAGGGAAAGTTAACTTTGAGTGCATTTAGTAAGTTTGCACTATAAAGCAAAGCAACATTCCTTATATATATGTTTGAGAAAATATTAAAGATTAGTTCTAAAAAGAGCTAATGCATTTCACCTTTAATAGACTTCAAACGCAATAAATTAAAAATAAGAAAATAAAACAAGTGGAGGTGCTAGAAAATTATGGCTCGTTTAGCAGGCGTAGATTTACCTAGAGAAAAAAGAGTTGAGATTGGACTAACATACATATATGGTATTGGTTTAACAAGCTCACAAAAAATATTAAAAGCAGCAAATGTAAATCCAGATATTAGAGTTAAAGATTTAACAGATGACCAAGTACAAGCAATAAGAAAAGCTATGGACGGTTACAAAGTAGAAGGAGACTTACGTAGAGAAGTTGCTTTAAATATTAAAAGACTTACAGAAATTGGTTGCTATAGAGGACTAAGACATAGAAGGGGCTTACCAGTAAGAGGACAAAGAACAAAAACTAATGCTCGTACAAGGAAGGGTCCTAGAAAACTAGTTAGCAAGAGCAAGAAAAAATAAATTTGAATTATAAGCTGCGTCTAACTTTGTTAGCCATCGCATAATTTTTTCTCGACATACAAAACGTATAGTCTCGAAAAAATTAGCTCGGCTGCCTTGTTATACTTGCTTCTAATTCAAATTAAATAGAACTAATAGAATAAGAATAATTCAAGAAGGAGGAAAAAGGGAAATGGCTAAGACTGTAACAAAGAAAGTAACTAGAAGGAGAGACAGAAAAAACATTGAAAAAGGAATGGCTCATATTCATTCTAGTTTTAATAACACAATAGTTACAATAAGCGATACAAAGGGAAATGTATTGTCTTGGGCAAGTGCTGGAGAGCTTGGATTCAAAGGTTCAAGAAAAAGCACACCATTTGCAGCAGGAGAGGCAGCTTCTACAGCAGCTAAAGCAGCAATGGAACATGGACTAAAAACAGTAGAAGTTTATGTAAAAGGACCAGGTTCTGGACGTGAAGCAGCTATCAGGTCATTACAATCAGCAGGATTAGAGATAAGCAGCATAAAAGATGTGACTCCAATACCACACAATGGTTGTAGACCACCAAAAAGACGTAGAGTGTAAATTTATAATAAACAGGAGAGCACTCAAGCAAGGGTAATTACTTATTCACAAGGGGAGGGGACATTCCTCGAGCCGAATGAGAAAGACCCTAGGTAAGAGGTGTGTCCTGAAAATAAAAATATAAAAGGGAAACAACTTAAACAGGGGTAATCACTTATTCATAAGGGGAGGGGACATTCCTCAAGCTGAATGAGAAAGACCCTAGGTAAGAGGTGTGTCCCCTGACAATAACAAGGAAGGTGAAAATTAAAAATGGCAAGATATAAAGATGAGCAATGCCGTATTTGCCGTAGAGAAGGACAAAAATTGTTCTTAAAAGGTTCAAGATGTTATACAGACAAATGTAGCATATCAAGAAGAAATTACGCACCAGGACAAAATGGCCAAAAGAAGAAAAAACTTTCTGAATATGGTACACAGTTAAGAGAAAAACAGAAAACTAAAGCTTACTATGGAGTAAGTGAAAAGCAATTTAGAAAATACTTTGATATGGCTTCAAATACAAAAGGCATTACAGGTGAAGTATTACTTCAAATATTAGAAAGTAGATTAGATAATGTTGTATATAGACTAGGTTTTGGAAGTTCAAGAGCACAATCAAGAATGATGGTTACTCATGGTGCTTTTGAAGTAAACGGACACAAGGTAGATATACCATCATACTTAGTAAAAGCAGGAGATGTAATCTCTGTAAGAGAAATTAGAAAAGATAATAAAGCAATACAAGCAAATGTAGAAGAAAATGCAGCTAGACCAGTTCCAGCTTGGCTTGAAAAAGATGCAGAAAAATTAAGTGGAAAAGTAGTGAGATTAGCAGCAAGAGAAGACATAGACTTACCAGTTGAGGAACACTTAATAGTAGAGCTTTACTCTAAATAATAGCTAGAAGTTAGAACATTAAATTTAGAAATTCATACACAATAATTTCTAAAGAAAATAAAAGATGAAGTAGGGAAAAAGGTTTAAAAAACAAAACTAAGCAATTAATCGAATTTAAACCAAAGACCTCTAACTTCTAAATTGGGAGGTAAAAATGATAGAATTTGAAAGACCAAATATTAAATGCTTAGAGATTGACAATGATAGTAACTATGCAAAATTTGTATGTGAACCATTAGAAAGAGGATATGGAATTACAATTGGAAATTCTTTAAGAAGAATATTACTATCTTCACTTCCTGGAAGTGCTATTACAAGCGTAAAAATAGATGGGGTTCTACATGAGTTTTCTACAATACCAAATGTAGTAGAGGACGTTCCAGAGATAGTTATTAACTTGAAAAACGTAAGGTTAAAATTAGACCAAAACGAGGAAAAAACATTAAGAATTGATGTTAAAGGACCTGGTGAGGTTAAAGCTGGAGACATAATTACAGATGGTACAGTAGAAATATTAAATCCAGATTTACATATAGCAACTGTTTCAGAAGGTGGAACACTAAAGATGGAACTAACAGCTGATATGGGTAGAGGATATAATAATGCAGAAAAAAATAAGAAGCCAGACCAACCAATAGGAGTACTTCCAATAGATTCAATTTATACTCCAGTAAAGAAAGTAAACTATGCAGTTGAAAACACTAGGGTTGGACAACAAGTTGATTATGACAAATTGACTATAGAAGTATGGACAGATGGAAGCTTAAAACCATACGAAGCTTTAAGCCTTGCAGCTAAAGTTATGACAGGGCATCTAGAATTATTTATAGACTTATCAGAAACAGCAAAAAATACTCAAATAATGATTGAAAAAGAAGAAAACAAGAAGGAAAGAGTTTTAGAGACATCAATAGAAGACCTAGAATTATCTGTAAGGTCATTCAATTGCCTAAAGAGAGCTGGAATATCAACTGTTGAAGACTTAACAAATAAATCTGAAGCAGATATGATGAAAGTTAGAAACTTAGGTAAGAAATCATTAGATGAAGTTACAAATAAGTTACATGCATTAGGCTTAGACTTTAGAAAAGAAGAAGAATAAAGTTATGAAAAATGAAGTAAATTCATAAACTTAAAGGTGTTAAACCTTATTGTAACTAAACATATTAAAATTCAAAAGGAGGGAAGAAACCGTGGCAACTAATAGAAAACTAGGTAAACCAACAGATATTAGATTAGCAATGCTTAAGGTGCAAGTTACTGATTTAATATTACATGGGAAAATAGAGACTACTGAAGCTAGAGCAAAAGAAGTAAAAGCAATAGCAGACAGCTTAATTTCCTTAGCAGTAAAAGAAAAAGACAACTTCGAAACAGTTGACGTTAAAGTTTCTAAAACAAAATTAGATGCAAAGGGAAATAAAGTTACAGAACTTGTAAAAAGCAAAAATGGTAAAGAGTACTTGAGAGTAGTTAGAGAAGAAACTACTGAACAAAGACAAAAAGATATGCCATCAAGACTAAATGCAAGAAGAAAAATGATGAAAACATTAAATAAAGTAAAAGACGAAAACGGAAAGAATATTGACTTAACAGCAAAATTATTTAATGAAATAGCTCCTAATTACGAAGGCAGAGTTGGAGGATACACACGTATTCTTAAACTTGGCCAAAGAAGGGGCGATGCAGCAGAAATGGTTATACTACAATTAGTGTAAAACTTAAGTTCGTTTTGGGGACAGGTCTCCGAGCGAACTTTTTTCGTTTTGGGGACAGGTCTCACGACCAAAAAGATTTCTTCATTCACTTAAAAGAAATATAATTCATAAGATATACAAAGTATATTTTATGGACTTTTGCTTTAGGAAAAAGAAATGGAGGCTATTATGTGGGATTTTATACTAAATGGAGTATTTTGGATACTTGCATTATATGGGTTGTTTGAAATTATAAAAAATATTATATATATTTGTACATATACAAATTTAAAAGCGGATGGCATATATATAATTATTGCTACGAAAAATCAGGAAAATAAAATAGAGGGCTTTTTGCGTACAATTCTCTTTAGAATAATGTATGGAAAAGAGGACTGCGTAAAGGATGTGATTGTGGCCGATTTGGGCTCTACTGATGATACTGTGAAGATATTGAATAAACTAAGCAAAGATTATAACGAGATAAAAGTGCTAAATTGGAAGGAATGCAAGGAAGTTATTGATAGCATAAAAGAGGCGAGCTAAAAAATAGAGAATGTGTGGCAGCGCTTTTAAGAGAAACAAGGGGAAGGGTTGAAACTTTATAGTAACTATGATATAATTCTCAAAGTGAACAAGCGAAAAATGAATAATATAATTGTTGGGAGATGTGTCCCAAAAACGAAAAAAGTTTCGCTATGAGACCTGTCCCTAAAACGAAAAAAGAAGGTAAAGAATTGGAACTACAAGGAGAATTAATAGATATAAAATATAAAAATGAACTAAATAGCTATTGCATTGGTGTGTTAAAACTTGATGAGGATAGCAGAGAGAAATACGAGAGTGAAGCAGATGTGCAAAGTGCGCAAATGAATATGCAGACATTATTTGCTGAGCTTGATGGAGAGATAACAATAGTGGGGTATTTGCCTTTTGTGAATGTGGGCGATACCCTTAAAGTTGTGGGGAAACTTGTGGAGCATCAGGAATATGGAAAGCAGATTAAGGTTGATACTTTTGAGAAGAGCATGCCTCAGACTACAAAAGCGCTTGAGAGGTATTTGGCGAATTGTGGGATAAAGGGAATTGGGCCTGCGACTGCTAAAAATATTATAACTATGTTTGGTGACGAGACGATTGATGTGCTTAAGTTTGAGCCGGAGAAGCTTTCGAGAGTGAAAGGAATTAGCAAGGAGAGGGCTATAGAGATTGCTAATGAATTTGTTGAAAAGTGGGAAGTATGGCAGATTGTGGGCTTTCTTGATAAGTTTGGTATTGGGCCTCAAAATGCTGAAAAAGTATATAAAGCGCTTGGGGCGAATGCAATTGAGGAGATTGAGGCAAATCCGTATGTTTTAATTGATTTAGTAAACAAGGTGAATTTTGAGCAGATAGATAGGATGGCACTAAGTTTGGGCTTTGAGTACAACAACGAAAAGAGAATAAGAAGTGGAGTGAAGCATGCTTTAATTCTTATGACATTTAATGGACATTGTTGCACAAGGTATGAGAGTCTGATTGATTATGTCAAGAAGTTGCTTAATGTAAGTGATAATGAGGTTGAAGAATGCATAATTAATATGAAAGCGAAAGAGGATATTGTGCTTGAGGAGCGCGATGGCTGTGAATGGGTGTATTTGTACCAATATTACAAGGTGGAGAAAAATGTAGCAGAGAGGCTATTGGACTTGGCCAATTATGACAATATAAAGAAGATAAGCAGGTTTAACAAAGAGCTAGAGACGTTTGAAAAAAAGTCGAATATCGATTTATCTGAAAAGCAGAAAGAGGCAATAGAGGCGATAAATGAGCATAATGTATGTGTGATTACTGGGGGGCCTGGTACTGGTAAAACCACTATAATAAAAACAATAATAGATATTTTTAAGCATAATGAAATGAAACCTGTTTTGTGTGCGCCAACAGGTAGGGCGGCAAAAAAGATGACTGAGGCAACTGGTGAGGAGGCAAAGACCTTACACAGATTGTTGGAGATAGGAAAAATATCGGAGGAGAACCAAGTTTTGCCTACTGAGGTTTCAGTAGCGCCGATTGATGGGGATATAGTTATTGTGGACGAGATGTCTATGGTGGATATTTTTCTAATAAATTACTTATGCAAGGCGTTATACAAAGGCACGAAACTAGTATTGGTTGGGGATATAGACCAGCTGCCATCAGTTGGACCTGGTAATGTGCTAAAGGATATTATCGAGTCTGATGCGATTACTACAATTACGTTAAACAAAATTTTTAGGCAGGCTGCGAGAAGCAAAATAATTGTTAATGCGCATAGAGTGAATGAGGGCTTGAGCTTTTTGACTAAAGAGGAGATTTCGAGCGGGGCAGAAAATGATTATTTAGAAGATTTTTTCTACATAAGCGAAACTGACAGACAGAAAATACTTTATAATGTGATAACACTTAGTGGTGATAGGCTAAAAAATTACGGAGATTATGATTTCTTTAAAAATATACAAGTTATTACTCCAACTAAAAAAGGAGAACTGGGCACAAAGGAACTAAATAAGGTGTTGCAGCAAACCATAAACCCATCAATGGAGACGAAAAAAGAGCGAAAGTTTGGAGATAACATATTCAGGGAAGGCGACAGAATAATGCAAATAAAGAATAATTACGATATATATTGGGAGAAAAAAGAGCCTGAGTTTGAATATGGAAGCGGAGTGTTTAATGGAGAGTTTGGTACGATAAGTGTTATTGATGACTTTAATAAGCAGATAAAGATTAGGTTTGATGACGAAAAAGAGGCGTGGTACCAGTACAATGAGTTAGACCAGATAGAGCATGCATATGCTATAACGGTTCATAAATCACAGCGGAAGCGAGTTTGACGTGGTTATTATGCCAATAGTGCCATCAGCGCCAATGCTTCTTACAAGAAATTTACTATACACTGGAATGACCAGAGCAAGAAAACTGCTTATTATCGTGGGAAACCCAAATGTGGTTAATTTTATGATAAATAATGAGGATAACAAAAAGAGGAATACTGGCTTGACTTTTAAGTTGCATTATGGTATGGAGTGAAATAATAAATTCGGGGGTTAGGTTGAAAAATTGTAATTTTTTTTCGATAAGAAAGGATGTGTAAAACATGCAAACCCTCGAATATATTTTTCCGCCTAACTGCGGTGTTTGCGGAAAGTTGGGCGAAGGCTATTTGTGCGAAAAATGTGAAAAAGAGCTGAGAAAATACGAAATTGATTTAATACAGAATTTAATAGAAGAAGACAGCTACAGACTGATAAAAAAGCTTCACGTTTTTAAATATGAGGAGCTAATAAGAAAGCTAATAATTCAGTATAAATTTGACGATAAGTCGTATCTTTATAAAACATTTTGTAAATTTATTGTGAAAAATGAAAAAGTTTTTGATTTTATAAAAAGTTATGATATAATAGTTCCAGTTCCAATACACAAAAAAAGAATGAGGGAAAGAGGATATAATCAAAGCGAGCTAATAGCTAGGGAACTGGCTAAAACAGCGAATATGAAGTGCTTTACAGATGTTTTGGTTAAGATAAAAAACAATAAACCTCAGAGTACTTTGAGTGGAAAAGAGAGAAAAGAAAATGCGAAAAATGTATATAAATTAGTTAAAAAAGAAAAAATAACTAATAAAAAAGTTTTAGTGTTTGATGATATTTACACAACTGGAGCAACAGTAAAATCGTGTGTGCAGGAATTAAAAAAGGCGGAAACAAAGCAGATTGGAATATTAACTTTAGCGAGAGATTAAAATTTGCTAGGAGATGTGTCCCCAAAACACACAATAATGCGTCGTGAGACCTGTCCCCAAAACGAAAAAAATTTCGTCGTGAGACCTGTCCCCAAAACGAAAAAAATTTCGCCCGGAGACCTGTCCCTAAAACGAAAAATGAGAAGGAGGAGAATTGATGGAAGATTTAGTAGAAAGCATATTAGACTATATAAGGTCAGATTATACCGATTATGCCATAATGCTTAATGGCGAGTGGGGAAGCGGAAAGACGTATTTTTGGAATAACAAAATTAAGCCTAAAATTGAGTCGATGGCGCTTAATGGCAAGAGGTATACGGCGATATACATGTCTTTATATGGTATTTCTAATTTAGAGGAAATAAGCAAGAAGATATTTATAGAGACTACGCAACTTATGGATAAGAACCTAAAGAAATTTATGGATGCTAGTGGAGTGAAGAACATTCCTGAATATGCGAAAACAGGTTTAGACATGGCGAATTTCTTTGGTGTAACGCAAAATGGAGATAGAATTGATTATGGACAGTTTTTCTCAACTGATGACAAAGTTTTATGTTTCGACGACTTAGAGAGGGCTAATGTTGACGTTATAGACATTTTGGGTTATATAAATAATTTTGTTGAGCATGACCATATAAAAACAATAATTATTTGTAATGAAAAGGAATTGTCTACAAAATTGAAAAATAGCAATTTGGAGATGAAGACTTTTATAGCGACCTATTTGCTAGACAAAGAAAATAAGCTTAATATAAAAACTGATAAGCCAATGGTTGAGAGGATAAGGGATACCATTGAGTATGTTTTTGATAAAGCAAATGATTACGAGAGAATCAAGGAAAAACTTATTGGTGAGACTTTTGAGTATGCACCTGAGTTCAATTACATTATAAATGGCTTGCTAATGAGATACGAAAATTGTCCGGACTTAATAAGGTTTTTAAGGGAAAATACAAAGCTCATAATTTCTACTTTTAACAAAAGTGGAACGCGAAACCTAAGAATTTTGAAACATTCATTAACAAATTTCAAAAAGATATTTGATATGGTAAATAATTATTACCCAAATACAAATCACAGGGTTTTGCAGACTATGCTGATATTTACAATTGCTATATCTTTTGAAATTAAAGCCGGAAAGATTACTAAGGACAAGTTTGTAAATATTAATGACAATGAAGAATACAAGGCAATTCTTGTTTCTTCAAGGGTATTTATGGACAACAGGCAGTTCTATATAAAGGAATTTGATAATAACTACTACTATAATTTCAAGGCAGAGTATAGGTTCTTCAAATTCATAGAACTATATGTGCGTACACGTATTTTTGACATGAAAGTATTTAAACAAGACATGGAAGCAATAATAAATACGGTAGATACGGACAAATTGCCAGGCTACAAAAGGCTACTTACAGAGGAATATTGGAAAATTGCAGATGACCAATTTGATGGAATTATTACTGAAGTGTTGGATGACGTAAAAAACGGAAGGCTAGAACTAATTAATGTAGTGAAGCTTTTTGCATATTTTGCGCATTTTGTTAGAAAAGGCTTAATTAATTATGACATGAAGACAATAAAAAGTGTATTTTTAAATGGAATGAATGTGTCTTCCCTAACATCTAGCTATTGCCCAAATGTGGATGAGGAGCTTGCAAGTTTGGCAATAGAAGAAGATAAGTCAGAGGATATGGAAGAAGTATTAACTCATTTCAACAAGATAAACATTCAACTAGAAGATAAGATGTACAAGGAAAAGGCTGAAGAAATATTTAAGTATATACCTATGAAAATGGAGCAATTCTACGATAGATTTGACAAAGAATGCATGGAAACACCTATATTCAAGTACTATGATGTATTCCAAATGTTCCAAAGAATATCATGTGCAAGCAATGAGGACATAGTTACTATAAAGGAAAAATTATTAGACAGAGCAAAAAAATATGGAGAAAAATTGCAGGACGAATTGCCAAACTTGAAGAAATTAAAACAAGTTATGGATGATTATATTGACGGAAAAGAGCCAACAATAAAATTGGTAATATTGCAAGACTTTGCCGAAGAACTGGGAAATGTAATAAAAGAATACAAAAAGCCTGAAGAAGCGGGAAGTGTTTTAAATGAGTACAATCAGCCAGAGCAAAAAAGTTTAGAGCAAGAAATGGCGGATAAAAGCTCACTTTATGCGATGCAATATATGAATGAACAGGGCTAGGAAACCAGCTTATTATGAGTGTGTATAAAATGGGTATAGAGTTTCAATGTTTATATTATCAGAAAAAAATTAAAAAAACATGTATAAAATTTTCCTCTTTTGTAATAATAAGAATAGACATATAATTTAAAAGGAGGAATTTTATGAAAGCAACAGGAGTTGTAAGAAGGATAGATGACTTGGGCAGAGTTGTAATACCAAAAGAAATACGTAAGACATTACGCATTAAGGAGGGAGACCCTCTTGAGATTTTCACAGACAAAGAAGGAGAAGTTATACTAAAAAAATATTCTCCTATAGGCGAGCTTTCAGAGTTTGCTACAGAGTATGCAGAAACACTTGCTAAAACCACAGGACATATTGCATGCATAACAGACAGAGATACAGTTATAGCTGTATCAGGTGGTTCGAAAAAAGAATTTCTAGAGCAAGGTGTAAGCAGCGAGCTGGAGAAAATAATGGAAGACAAAGAAAAATACACAAGCAAAGAAAATAACGACATGGCAGTTCCTATAACAAAAAATGATAATAAAGAAAGAAGATTTAACTCTCAAGTCGTATATCCAATAATTTCAGATGGGAATACAATAGGAACAGTAATTTTATTATCAAAAGACAAAGGAACAAAAATGTCAGAAGTAGAGCAAAAAGTAGTGCAATCAGCAGCAAGTTTTCTAGGTAGCCAAATGGAAATATAGCGTGCAATACAAATGTAACAAAAATGTAATATAAATGTAATGAAAATGTAATAAAGTTAGAAACCGCTTGTAGCAAGCATTAGAACGCACAGCTTTATAAAATGCAAAATTATAGCTTGATTAATGAAAAAAATTGTAGTATAAATATGGTAAGAAATATTTAATAGACCACGAAGGAGGAAGTAATAGAGATGGAATATCGTGTAGATAATAATTTGAATAATAATTTGCCAGCAGAAGTAAGCTTATGGACAAAGATTAGGAATTTCTTATGCCAAGACTTTCAACTTGTTTTAACACCAAAACAAGAAAAAGTTTTCCAAGAAGTACATGATTTTTGGCATCAATCAATTACAGGAGAAAATGTTCATGATTTTCTATTCCATGAGATAACTGGAGAGAGCATGAAAAAATTCTGGCTAAAGGATATAGAAATAACTGGCGACATTGAATTATAAGATTTACTTTTTTAAAAGCTAAGACAAAAGGAATTTATATTCCATTTGTTTTAGCTTTTATTTCTGCACTATGTACAAAGCAAGGTATATGTATATTTTGAGATATTTTGAAGTACCGCGCAGCGACCAAACGAGCCATGCAATGGCGAGTGCGAATTCGAGAAACCTAGCACATAATCCACTTAATCTTATTAAGGCACTTATTCAGCTGATGGCTCATACCAGATTTTTTTTCGTACTCATTTTGTGCTTAGATGGTTTCGAACGGTAAGGTACGAAAAATTCGAACAAATATACATATACCTTGCTTTTTGTAACATATTTTTCTATAACTTAAAATCAAGAAAATATTGCATTTCTATTGAAAAATTTGTGTTTTTGATATAAAATGTTAGTGTTTAGGACATACTAAACATTAGAATAAAAACAAGGAGGAATTTCATATGTCAATTAAAATTGGTATTAACGGATTTGGAAGGATTGGAAAGCTAGCATTTCAAGCAGCATTAAATAGAGAAGGAGTAGAAATAGTAGCTGTAAATGACCCATTTATAGCAGCAGACTATATGGCGTATATGCTAAAATATGACACAGTTCATGGGAAATTTGAAGGTGAAATTAAAGGAGAAGAAGGAAAATTAATAGCAAATGGAAAAGAAATAAAAGTATATAATGAGCAAGACCCAAAAAATATTCCATGGGGAGCAGATGGAGTTGAATATGTATTAGAGTGCTCAGGAGTATTTACAACAATGGAGAAGGCTCAGGCTCATTTGGATGCAGGTGCCAAAAAAGTAATTATATCTGCACCATCTAAAGATGCACCTATGTTTGTAATGGGAGTAAATAACGACAAATATACACCAGATATGAACATAATCTCAAATGCATCATGTACAACAAACTGCTTAGCACCTCTTGCTAAGGTTATAAATGATAACTTCGGAATTAAGGATGGACTAATGACAACAGTTCACTCTACAGCAGCAACTCAAAAAACAGTTGACGGAGCTTCTAAAAAAGACTGGAGAGGTGGTAGAGCAGCATCTGCAAATATTATACCATCATCAACAGGAGCTGCAAAGGCAGTTGGAAAAGTTATTCCAGAGTTAAATGGAAAATTAACAGGTATGTCATTTAGAGTACCAACAGTAGATGTTTCAGTTGTTGATTTAACATGCAACTTAGAGAAACCTGCAACATACGAGGAAATTTGCAATGCAATAAAAGGAGCTTGCGAAAACGAGATGAAAGGAATTATGGAATACACAGATGAACCAGTTGTATCATCAGACTTTATACATGATGAACACACATCAATATTTGATGCAGCAGCTGGTATAGCACTTACAGATACATTTGTTAAATTAGTTGCTTGGTATGACAATGAGTGGGGATATTCAAACAAACTTGTTGACCTAGCAATGTATATAGCAAATAAATAGCAACATATGGAAAATGAAATAGAATGAGGAGAAAAACAAATGGAAAGAGAAATAAAATTGCATGGAGTTTATAAACACTTTAAAGGTGACTACTATTTAGTAGAAGATGTTGCAATTCATAGTGAAACTAAAGAAAAATATGTTGTGAATAGAGCTCTATATGGAGATTGCTTATTGTACATTAGGCCATATGACATGTTTATGTCTGAGGTAGACAGGGAGAAATACCCAAATGTAGAGCAGAAATATAGGTTTGAATTACAAGATATAAAGAGTGTAAAAAATCAATGATTCGCAGATGAGTACTGCGAGAAGAAAGGGGTTTCAATATGAATAAGAAAACAATTGAAGATGTAGAATTAAAAGGAAAAAAGGTGCTAGTTAGATGTGACTTTAATGTGCCAATGGAAGATGGAAAAATAACTGACGACAACAGAATAACTGCTGCAATTCCAACAATAAAATATTTAATGGGACAAGGAGCAAAAGTTATTTTATGTTCTCACTTGGGAAGACCAAAGGGACAAGTGAACGAGAAATATTCACTAAAACCAGTTGCAAGCGAATTAACAGAAAAACTTGGAACAGATGTTAAATTTGCAAATGATGTAACAGGAGAAAGTGCTAAATCAGTAACATCTTCTTTATCTGATGGAGAAGTAGCACTTCTAGAAAATGTTAGATTTGACCCAAGAGAAGAAAAGAATGATGACGGCTTTGCGGCTGAGCTTGCAAATCTATCAGACGGCATCTATGTAAATGATGCTTTTGGAGCAGCACATAGAGCTCATAGCTCAACAGAAGGAGTTGCACACCATGTAGATGAAGCGGTTGCAGGATATTTAATGAAGGAAGAAATTGAGTTCTTAAATGGTACTTTGGAGCATCCTGAAAAGCCATTTGTGGCAATTTTAGGAGGGGCAAAGGTATCTGATAAAATAGGAGTTATAGAAAACTTGCTTGGAAAAGTAGATGAGCTTCTAATCGGCGGCGGAATGGCATATACTTTCTTGAAGGCAAAAGGATATGAAATAGGAGATTCGCTATGCGAGGAAGACAAGTTAGAAGAAGCAAAAAGAATAATGGATAAAGCAGAAGAAAGCGGAGTAAAATTGACACTTCCAGAAGACACAGTAGTAACTCCAAAGCAAAAAGAAGGAGACGAAACAGACTTTATAACATATTTAAAAACAGCTCCAGATAAAGTGGTTTCATCTGACAACATTCCAGAAGGATGGCAGGGTGTAGACATAGGACCAAGGACAGCAAGAACATTCGGAAACGAACTACAAAATAAGAAAACAATTTTATGGAATGGACCACTTGGTGTTTGTGAAGTAGACAAATACAGTATCGGAACAGAAGAAGTTGCAGAAGCGATTTCTCAGACAAAAGCAATATCAATAGTAGGCGGAGGAGACTCAGCAGCAGCAATTCATAAATTAGGATTGGACGACAGATTTACACACATTTCAACAGGCGGAGGAGCTTCACTAGAATTACTAGAAGGCAAAACATTGCCAGGACTTGCTTGCCTTACAGACAAAGAAGAAAAAATAAAAGCCGAACCCAAAGCAAATGAAGTAAAAAACAAGGCTTGTGACTGTTTAGAAAAATAATTTCGTTTTGGGGACAGGTCTCACAGCGAAAAAAGTTTCGTTTTGGGGACAGGTCTTGCGATGAAAAAAAGGACAGCTTTTCGAGAAGGCGAAATAATATAAGCGAACAAGACGTGTCCCTAAATTGCAAGGAGGAAAAAATGAGAAGAAAGGTGATTGCAGGAAACTGGAAGATGAATATGCTTCCAGATGAGGCTATTAGATTTATAGATGAGATTACTCCATTTGTGAAGGACACACAAAACGAAGTCGTTTTGTGTGTTCCATATACAGATTTATTTTATAGTTTGCTTGCAGCACAAAACACCAATATAAAAATTGGTTCGCAGAATATGCACTGGGAAGATAGTGGAGCATATACAGGCGAGGTCTCGGGAAAAATGCTTAAGAGTATTAATGTAACGCATGTTATTATTGGGCATTCTGAAAGGAGAATGTATTTTGCAGAGACCGATGAGACTGTGAATAAAAAGCTAATTGCTGCACATAAATATAGTTTAACACCAATTGTTTGTGTTGGAGAGAATTTGGAGCAAAGAGAAAGTGGAGAAGCGGAAAAAGTTATAACAAACCAAACCGAAAAGGCTTTGGCAGGATTATCTAACGAGCAAGTGGAGAATACAATTATTGCGTACGAACCAATTTGGGCCATCGGCACAGGCAAGACTGCAACTAAAGAGGAAGCAAACGACGCAATTATTTCAATAAGAAATAAAATATCTAATTTATATGGACAAGAGACAGCAAACAGAGTTATAATACTATATGGAGGCAGTGTTAAAAGTAGTAATGCAGCAGAGCTCTTTTCTATGTCAGATATAGATGGCGGTTTGGTTGGAGGAGCTAGTCTTAATGTAGATGAGTTTGCAAAGATTGTAAATTATAACATGTAAAATTATGTTATTAAAAATAAATTGCAAATAAGTCCGTTCTATTTTACCATCAAATATATATTATATTCTCCAAGTTTTCGAATAAAATATATATTTGACGAGTGGAACTACTTATTTTTAATAGCACAATATAGAAAGGAATAGGAAAATGGACAAAAAAGTTACAATGCTTATGATATTAGATGGGTTTGGTATTAACGAAAACGAACAAGCGAATGCAGTGAAACTTGCTAATACACCTAATATAGATAAACTTATGAAAACATGTCCTACAACAAAGATGTATACCAGTGGACTTAATGTAGGATTGCCAGATGGACAAATGGGAAATTCCGAGGTAGGACATACAAACATTGGCGCAGGAAGAATAGTTTATCAAGAACTAACTAGAATAACAAAAGCAATAGAAGATGGGGATTTTTTTAGTATTCCAGAATTAGTGGATGCAATTGAAAATGCCAAGAAAAACAATGCAAAATTACACGTATTAGGTTTGCTATCAGACGGAGGTGTGCATAGCCACATTCGCCATCTTTTTGCAATATTAGAACTTGCAAAAAGGAGAGACTTTGAAAACGTATATGTGCATTGTTTCATGGACGGCAGAGATACACCACCAACTTCAGGTGAAAGCTATATAATGAAACTTGAGGAGAAAATGAAGGAAAAAGGTGTTGGAAAGATTGCAACTATCTCTGGAAGATTTTATAGCATGGATAGAGATAAAAGATGGAATAGAATTCAAAAAGCATATGACGCAATTGTAAATGGAGAAGGAATTAAGGCAAGTTCTGCAATTTCAGCAATAGAAGGTTCTTATCAAAAAGAAGTATTCGATGAATTCGTTGAGCCAACAGTAATATGCCAAAACAATGAGCCTATTGCGAAAATAGAGGACAATGACTCAGTAGTATTCTTTAATTTCAGACCAGACAGGGCAAGAGAACTTACAAGAACACTTGTAGATAGAGACTTTAACGAATTTGAAACAAAGAAAATGAATCTAGACTACGTATGTTTTACACAATATGATGAGACAATGCCAAATGTAAAAATTGCATTTAAACCAGAAGTGCTAAAAAACACATTTGGTGAATACATTAGCAAGAATGGTTTAACACAACTTAGGATTGCTGAAACCGAAAAATATGCTCATGTAACATTTTTCTTCAATGGCGGAGAGGAAAAGCAATACCCAGGAGAAGATAGAATATTAGTTCCATCTCCAAAGGTAGAAACTTATGACATGAAACCAGAGATGAGCGCTATAGAAGTGACAGACAAAGTGGTAGAAGCAATTAATTCAAAAAAATATGATTGCATAATACTAAACTATGCAAACCCAGACATGGTTGGGCATACGGGAAATTTAGATGCTGCCATAAAAGCGGTGGAAACAATTGACACATGTGTGGAAAGAGTAGTAAAAGCAATAAATAAAAATGAAGGTGTGCTAATAATCACAGCAGACCACGGAAACGCAGAACAGATGATAGACTACAAAACAGGCGAACCTCATACAGCACACACAACAAACCCTGTGCCACTGATATTGGTTGGAAAAACAGGCGTAAACCTAAAAGAAGGAAAATTAGCAGATTTAGCACCAACAATGTTAGAACTAATGGGACTAGAAAAGCCAGAAGAAATGACAGGAGAAAGTATTATAATAAAATAAACACTAAAAATTGGGGGATTATATGATAAAATCTTCGGAAATAAAAGAAATCTACTCCAATCTGCAACAACAGTTATTTTATCTAATACCAGAAAAATGGGATAGAATTTACTTGTACGCAAGTGTAGAAGAAAAAATGGCAGGGCTAGAAACCGGCGAATTATTCTTCTACTATTTCCCAAAGGGAATATTAAAGAAAAATCCAATAAACGTATATGAAATACCACTTAAATTTAGTCTCAATGAAGACGAATACATTAAACTAGTGGAACAGCTATATAAAGAGATTAAAAAAATTAGAGAGGTATTTAAAAAGTACGGGCATAGGCTGTGGAGTAACATTACAATAAGGATAGAAGGACTCAAATTTCAAATAGAATATAATTATGAAGAACTAAAAAATTCAAACTTCTCAAACATGGATAGACATATAATTTGGAAATACAAAAATTTAGGTTTGCCAGACGAATCATTCACAAAAAAAGAAATGGGTATTATAAGAAAGTATATAAATGAAACAATATACTTCAACCCAGACATTGAAACATATACTGAGTCAATTTACAAACGACCTGTAAAGCGTAAGTTAAAATATAACAGAGAAATAAAAGAGCCAGAATATGTACGAGAAACGGAATTCCAGAAAATGGAAAAACAAGCAAAAGGCAGGTTTGAGGAACAGCGTTATACTTACAAAGTGACAGGACGAAGAAAAATAAAGAATATTTATGAGAAGGGCAGCAAGGAGAAGCAGAAGACGTATGTTGAACAGATTGAGGAGCAGAGGGAGGCTGTGAGGAGCCAAATCTTAAAGCACCTCTAAATTCGAAAAATAATCGGCATATTGCGTTGATTAATTATTATAAGCAAAAAAACGTGTGAAAAAATGTATACTTTTCAAATATTCTTGTGACTTACCGTTCGAAACCATCTAAGCACAAATTTAATGAAAATATTTTAATTGAAGTGGCTAACGCCACATCGGAATATTTCCATTAAATTGTGCTAGGTTTCTCGAAATCGCACTCGCATTTTCAATGCTCGTTTGGTCGCTGCGCGTCACTGCAAATATTTTCAAAGTATACATTTTTTCACACTTAATAAATTGTTTATAAAAATTAAATTATAGAAAGGTAGGTAGTAAAATGAAAGATTACTTAGGAATTGAAAGCGTTAGAGCTTTAGAAGTGTTGGATTCAAGGGGCAACCCAACAGTGCAAGTTGAGGTTGTGACAGATGGTGGCTTTTCAGGAGTTGCATTGGTGCCATCAGGAGCTTCTACAGGAAGTTTTGAAGCGGTTGAGTTACGTGATGGAGATAAGAACAGATACTTAGGAAAGGGTGTTCAAAAGGCAGTAGATAATGTAAACAATATAATTGCTGATAAATTAGAAGGCATGAATGTTTATGAGCAAGTGAAAATTGATAGAATGCTAATAGACATAGACGGAACAGAGAATAAAGCAAAATTAGGAGCAAATGCTACACTTGGTGTATCTTTAGCAGTGGCAAGAGCAGCAGCTGCATCACTTGGAATGAGCCTATACAACTATATTGGTGGTGTAAATGCAAAAGAATTGCCAGTTCCAATGATGAACATTATGAATGGTGGAAAGCACGCAGACAGTGGCTTAACAGTGCAAGAGTTTATGATTATGCCTGTTGGAGCAACAACATTCAAAGAGTGCATGAGAATGGGTGTTGAAGTATACCATAACTTAAAGAAAGTGCTAAAAGAAAAAGGCTTAGCAACAGCAGTTGGAGACGAAGGCGGATTTGCGCCAAACGTATCTAGCGAAAAAGAAGCTCTAGACCTAATACTAGAAGCAATTGAAAAAGCTGGATATGTGGCAGGAAAAGATATTTGCCTAGCACTTGATGTTGCAGCAACAGAGATGTTTGATGAGGCAAAGAAAGAAGGAAAAGACGGATACTTATTCTGGAAAACAGGAGAATTCAAGACAAAAGAGCAAATGGTAGACTTTATAGTAGACTTAGCAAATAGCTACCCAATAATCTCAATTGAAGACGGATTAGCAGAAGAAGACTGGGAGTCTTGGAAAGTGCTTACAGAAAAAATTGGAGACAAAGTACAACTTGTTGGAGATGACTTGTTTGTAACAAATATTAAAAGATTACAAAAAGGAATTGACATGGGAGTTGCAAATAGCATACTAATAAAATTAAACCAAATAGGAACACTTACAGAAACATTGGACGCAATAGAACTTGCACACAAAGCAGGATATACAGCAGTAGTTTCGCATAGAAGCGGTGAGACAGAGGACACAACACTTGCAGATGTTGCTGTAGCTACAAATGCAGGACAAATTAAAACAGGTGCACCATGTAGAACAGATAGAGTTGCAAAATATAACAGGCTTCTAAATATAGAAGATGAATTAGAAGATGCAGCAATATTTAGAGGAAGAAAAGCAATAAAATAATAAATCAACAAGAGAACCGAACGGTTCTCTTGTTGATTTGTAGGTCGACTGTAAGAGTAAATTCTATTTAGAAGCCGACTCATAAACAAAATTTTCATTTTACTACTAGACAAAACTAAAAAAATGATGTAATATATATATGTTGCTTATATTGGGGTGTAGCCAAGCGGTAAGGCAGATGGCTCTGACCCATCGATGCGTAGGTTCGAATCCTACCACCCCAGCCAGTTTAAATAAAAATATTACAAAACCATTACAGGAATATTACATTTTCTTGACATTTTGAGTAAACTATTGCAAAACATATTTTGCAGTGATAAAATAAAAACGTGTTATGAGAAAAACAGATGAAGGAGGAAAGCGTATGAGCATAAGAAATGAAAGAGGTATTACGTTAGTGGCACTTGTTTTAACAGTGGTTATTATGATTATTTTGGCAGCAGTCACAATAAATATAACATTGGGGGATAATGGTTTGGTTCAACAAACAAAAGAGGCAGCAGGAGCAACAATAAATTCAACAACATATGAGCAACAACAAATTGTAAATCTTACAGCACAGGTAAATGAAATTTTAACTAATATATCAATGTAGCTAAGCTGCAAGATAATGTTTTGCATCGTGTGAGGTGCATTATCTGTAACTGTGATAAAGCAAAATTTTAGAAAAGTATTGACATTTGCTGGCAGATGTTGTAAAATAAATAAGTCAAGCAAAGAAGAAGCAATCCACTTCTCACCTTAACCAAATGGAAAAAGGTCGAAATTATCAACATAAATGCTGGCAAATGTGAATAACATGTTTGCAAAAACGGCTATAATTGTAATTAATGTGGATTGGTTTGTCTTTACAAATCAATTTTTTTGTGCAAAAGCACATACAAGTTTTTTGGAGGTGTTTTATATAAAACAAGAATTACCAATTAATGAAAGGATTAGAGCAAGAGAAGTTCAACTTATTGATGACCAAGGAGAAAAAAGAGGAGTTATGGGAATTAACGAGGCACTAGACCTAGCGTATGATAAAAAGTTAGACCTAGTATTAGTGGCTCCAAATGCACAACCACCGGTTTGCAAGTTGATGAATTACGGCAAGTATAAGTTTGAAATGGCTAAGAAGGAAAAAGAAGCTAAGAAAAAGCAAAAAGTGTTTGAGGTAAAAGAAATAAGAATTACACCAAACATTGAGCAACACGATCTAGAATTCAAACTAAAAAATGCAAGAAAATTCATTGAAGATGGCAACAAGGTTAAAATTACGGTTAGATTTAGAGGTAGGGAACTTAACTACACTAAACTAGGCGAGGCAAACCTAAACAAGTTTATAGAGGAGTTGTCTGATGTTGCTAGTCCTGAAAAGAAACCTGTTTTAGAGGGCAAGAACATGTTTATTATATTGGCTAAAAAGCAAGAAGCAAAATAGGCTGAGTGGCAACATGTTTAATTAGCGCTAAAACATACAATACGGTCAATGAATATATTAAAAATATATTTTAAATAAATTATTTTACAAGGAGGAATATGGTATGCCAAAATTAAAAACAAACAAAGCAGCTAAGAAAAGATATTCATATACTGCTACAGGAAAAGTAAAAAGAACAAAATCAAATAGAAGACATCTTTTAGCTAACAAGACACCAAGGGCAAAATCAAGAGGTAAGGTTCAAGATGCTTATGCAGATAAGACTTGTGAGGCTGGTATTAAGAGGTTGTTGCCTTACGGCAATTAAATTCAAATGAAAAGCTTCGTCAAAGAAATAAAATTTAAGGAAGGTGAAATAAAAAATGGCAAGAGTTAAGACAGCTATAATTACACGTAAAAAACATAAAAAAATCTTAAAAAGAGCAAAAGGTTACTATGGAGCAAAACATTACAGATTTAGAATGGCTAAACAAGCTGTTATGAAATCAGGAATGTATGCATATATAGGAAGAAAAGACAAGAAAAGCAATTTTAGAAAATTATGGATAGCAAGAATAAATGCTGCTGCAAGACAAAATGGATTAACATATAGCAAACTAATTGCAGGACTAAAAAAAGCTAATGTTGTTATAAACAGAAAAATGTTAGCAGAGCTTGCAATAACAGACGCAAAGGCATTTACAGAAATTGCAGAACTAGCAAAAAAAGCATAATAGGAAAAGAATTTCGTTTTGGGGACAGGTCTCATAGCGAAATTTTTTTCATTTTAGGGACAGGTCTAAAATAGTTTGGGAGAAAAGCGTGTCCCTAACTTGCAAAGTAGGGACACGTTCTTTTGTACATTCCAGCAATTCTATCTGCTACTTGGTAGGAACGGAACAATTTTTCCTACAAAGTCTCCAAAGTTTTGAGATTGAAGTATTACCTTACCGGGGCCAACTAATCTTGTTAAGAAAAGGCCTTCTCCGCCAAGGAAAATATTTCCAAGACCTTTTACAGTTTCTATTTCATAAGATATACTTGGCTCGAATGCGACTACATTACCGGTATCTACCTTAAGAACTTCCCCTGGCTGTAAAGTTTTTTCTACAGGGTCTCCATCTATTTCTAAAAATAGCATTCCATTTCCTGTCGCCTTCTGCAAAATAAAGCCCTCACCACCGAATAGTCCAGCGCTAAATCTTTTTGAGAATGTTACTGATGTGACAACATCATCCTCTGCGCATAAAAAGGCATTTTTCTGCAATGTTATACCATCTGGCATTTGCCTTAAGTCCACTGCCATAACATTCCCAGGAACTGTAGTCGCAAATGCTACCATAGCGCCTTCTGCTTCAGCAGTGTAGCTTGCCATAAAAATAGATTCGCCAGTAAACATTCTGCCTAAACTTTTCATAATGCCGCCTCTGGCATTAGTTTTCATGGAAATACCGTTTGATTGATATGACATGCCTCCTCTTTGTGTGTATACTGTTTCTCCTCTGTTTAAAGTCATTTCTACGACAGGTACAGTTTGACCTATAATTTTGTATTGCATATTTTGCTCCCCTTTCTATTTCATTTTATTCTACAGTTTATATTATATGTTACTTATGTAGAGTTGTCAAACCTTTCTCACAAATGGGAGAAAGCTGTTTTTGGGGAAGGAGGAAAAAAACAGTTTTGAGATTTGAGATATGTCCCAAAAACGAAAAAATTTTTTAAAATTTTTTGTATATTTTGAAATTATTTGGAAAACATATAAGTGAAATTTATTTTTAATGGAGGTTGATTAATTTGGGTATAGAAAAACATTTAAGTATTACAGGAACATCTAATGTCTCATGGAAGGATGCTGTGGTGCAAGCTGTTGCTGAGGCATCAAAAACAATTGATTATCTTTCTTCTGTTAGAGTTGTTGACCAAAGAGCAAAAATAGACGGAAGAAAATTAATTCAATATTATGTTGATTTGGATTTATCTTTTGTTGTAGACAGAGATAGAGACTAGAATGTTATTTATGCCTTTTGTGTACGAGCAAAAGGAAAATTAAAAGGTTGTATGAAAGAAATATCTTTCATAACTATATGTGCTTTTAAGTAAAGCAAGGAAGGAAAGTTTTTTGTATGAAAAGTATTGAAACAAAAAAAGAATATCAAGACTATGTGGACCAAAAGTCGCCAAACTCGCCTATTTTCAAAAATTGCTTTAATGCGTTTTGGGTTGGGGGACTAATTTGCTCAATTGGTCAAATTATTTTCGACTTTTGTACTTTTAAAGGATTAGACCCTACCACATGCGCTACTATTGTGTCTATCACTTTAATAGGAATTGCTGCGCTTCTTACAGGGCTCAACATTTTCAATAAAATTGGGAAATTTGCAGGGGCAGGTTCACTTGTGCCTATAACTGGGTTTGCGAATTCCATTGTTTCTCCCGCAATAGAGTACAAGTCAGAGGGCTATGTAATGGGTGTTGGCGGAAAAATGTTTACGGTTGCAGGGCCTGTGCTGGTTTTTGGCATTTCTGCTTCAGTTTTAGTGGGAATTATTGCAACATTTATTGTTTAAGAAGAAATTATATTACAACATAAAAAATTCCTATTCAATAAACCATGAATGTTTAGCTGACCGGAGCATTTTAATAGGTTATAATAATAGTTTTATAGGTTTTCCTCTTTAAAAACCTAAATCTGAAAAGGAGTTTGAGGCACATTACGATTGTAACAAGTGCTTAACACGAAAAATGGAAAAAATAGGTAATCAAACAATAATGCTGGAAAATGCACCGTACATTTTGGAAACTTCTTCAATCGTTGGTCCCAAAGAGGCTCAGGGGCCTCTTGCAAAATATTTTGACCAATGTTTGGAAGACGAGTTTTGGGGCGAAAAGACTTGGGAAAAAGCAGAAAGTAAAATTATAAAGGAGAATGTAAACTCCGTTATTGCTAAATCTGGAATTCCTAGTCAGGATATAGACTTTTGCTTTGCTGGAGATTTGCTTAACCAGTGCATTTCTTCTAGCTTTGGATTAAGAGAAATAAACATTCCTTTCTTTGGCATATTTGGTGCATGTTCTACTTTTGTTGAAGGAATGTGTTTAGGAAGTATTTTAGTCGACGCCGGCGCTGCGCAAAATGTACTTTGTGCCACATCGAGCCATTTTTGCAGCGCAGAAAAACAATTCAGGTTTCCCTTGGAGCTTGGAAATCAAAGGCCACCATCTAGCCAGTGGACAGTAACAGGCTCTGGTGCAGCCATATTATCTAGTAGTAGCTATGGCAGAAAGTGTCCACAGATTACTTGCGTCACACCCGGTAAAATAGTAGATATGGGAATTAAGGACGCAAACAACATGGGAGCTGCAATGGCACCCGCAGCTTTAGACACTTTAATAACACACTTGAAGGATACCGGCAGAAAACCAAGCTACTATGATGCAATTATAACTGGTGACCTCGGATATATTGGAAAGGAAATTCTAACTGAAATGGCAGAGACAAAGGGATATAATATAAAAAATAATTATAATGACTGCGGTGTGCTAATTTTTGACAAAGATGCGCAAGACACCCACTCTGGAGGAAGTGGCTGCGCTTGCATAGGTACTGTTTTTTCAGGATATTTTTACAGAATGCTTTTAGAAGGAAAAATAAATAAGATGCTTTTAATGGCAACTGGCGCACTCATGAACTCTACAAGTTCTCAGCAGGGAGAAAGCATACCAGGCATTGCTCATGCGGTAGCTATTGAGAATGGAGGTTAATATGGTGGAATTTTTACAGAGTATAGATTGGATGCAACTACTTAGATGCTTTGTAGTAGGCGGGCTCATCTGTATAGTTGGTCAAATATTAATAGATAAAACAAAACTTACTTCAGCAAGAATTTTGGTTATATTTGTAACTAGCGGAGTTATACTTGGTGCCCTTGGAATTTATCAATATGTAATAGAATTTGCTGGCTGCGGTGCCACAGTGCCACTTTTAGGATTTGGTGCAAATCTTGCCAAAGGAGCAATAACAGAAGCGCAAAACTCAGGCTTGCTGGGGGCGTTTATCGGTGGAGTAAAAGCCGCAGCTGGAGGAATTACAGCAGCTATCTTCTTTGGATACATTGCTTCTCTTATTGCCAAACCAAGAATAAAAAAGCAATAACAAAAAACCTTGTTTTGGCAACTTGGACGTTAGGGACACTCAACTTCGTCTACGTTCTTAGATTTTTGGGACACTCCTATCTGTCCAAGTTCTTGGACAAACAGGAATGTCCCCAGCGTCCAAATATTACGAAAGGATTACAGAAATATTACAATTTTGTTACATTTTGGAAAGAGTATTGCGAAAGTGATGCTGGCGTGGTAGAATAAAAACGTACTTTTGGAGTGAATGCAAAATAATTACAATTTTGACTGTGTTAAAATTTAATTCTTTCATAGCATAAAAAATGAGCAAAACGACGTATATATTTGCAACAAAATAGAATGAAAAATTGAAATAAAAAATGCGAAAAGTACTTGCCAAAAGAATGCTGATAGTATAAAATAGGCATGTAGAAAAAGAGAAAGAGAGGGAAAACGAAGGAAAATGAGAAAGAGACAAAACGCTAAAAGCCTTGGCGCTGTACACACACACACACACACACACACACACACACACAAATCCTTATTCAATGGAAAAATTTGGCCATTCAAAGATGTTATGTCAACAAAGCAGATTTGTTGGACAGTCTGGAGCAATGTTTAGCTAAAACAGGGCGTGTTTTTTGTACGCAAAAATTAGAAAAAACTGGAAAAAGATTTAACATAAAATCTCGGCTATTTAGAAATGACACAAGCATTTTAGGCAATAGCCGAGCCTTTTGCACAACAAAAATGCACCTGAAAACAAGTGCAAAAATAAATATCAGCAAAAAAATATTGAAAAAAATATTCCAAAATATAAATACAGAAAGAGATATTGCAAAAGAAGAATAAATGGAAAATCACAAATAAGTAGCAAAGGAGGAAAAATAAAATGCAATAAAACACGTATAAAAATGGGAAAATTGGTAAAAATATAAA
>CALXSA010000012.1 GCA_944390995.1 uncultured Clostridia bacterium | reverse complement strand
AGGCTGTACACACACACACACACACACACACACACACACCAATTCTTATTCAAGGGTGGAATTCGTCTACTCGACAGAGCTATGTTTAGGTAAAACAGGGCTTGGATCTGGTGCGCAAAATTTAAAGAAAAATATATATGGAAGGATGGACTATAGGAAAAAGCTAGATGAAAGTGTTAATTTTCAAAAGAAGATTAATAGGGCTTTTTCGAAAGGTAGTCTGTCCTTTTTGTGTACTTCAAGTAATGAGAAGAATAGTGAAAAGTTAAAGAAGGCTGAATGTGAGCAGAAATATAAGTTGAACATTAATGAGTATAGGAAATTGACTGCTGAAAAATGGAAAACAATGGATGCTAGTTCAAAGAAAAAGCTTGTGGCAGAGCGAGGTATAACGCTTTTGACGCTGGTAATTACTGTAGTGATAATGATAATTCTAGCAGCGGTAACAATAAACGTAACTTTGGGAGAAGGAGGACTTGTGGACCAAGCTAAATGGGCAGCAGAGCAGACAGCGA
Organism: uncultured Clostridia bacterium; assembly: GCA_944390995.1. Next base: position 32,309 of record CALXSA010000012.1, on the reverse strand, counting down.
ATTCGACCCAATCGGAGCAGGAGCAACTAGAAAATGTGGCAAGTCAAATAAATGACATAATTGCAGGAATAGGTTCGGGTGGAAGCGATACAAACTCAACAGGCGGAGAGGATACAAATTCAGTTGAGACAAACTCGGTGGATACTAACTCAGTTGGGGAAACAAACACAGTTGACACGAACACAATTGACCCAGAGCCAGACCCACTGCCAGATGGAACAATAACAATAGGGGAGCCACAATGGCAAGATGATGGAACAGCAAATGTAACAGTTGAAACAACAGAGCCAGATGTTACAATTGAATATCAAATAGGCGGAACTGATGAAGGTAGATGGATACCAGTAGAAGGCGACACAATAGAAGGCATAAAAAATGGAGAGACAGTATATGTAAGAATTACAGATGGAGAGCAGGCAAGCAATCCACAAAATAAAAAAATAGAAGATGCTACTGCGCCAGAAAAAGCCAATATTGAAGTAAACCCAACCAGTGTACTGGTAGGAGAAGATTTAACAGCCACAGTAACACATGTGGATAGTGGAATAGGAGTAGATATTGAAAGTAGCAAATGGGTAATGACAGCAAATGCAGACACAATTGGCACAAGTGATGAAGATATATCCAAGTATACGGAGAAGTTTACAGCAAGTCCAGAGACGATTGCTTTGGATAGTAGTACAGCAGGAACATACTATTTGCACGTTTTAACTGTAGATAAAGCTGGAAACAAAACAGAGACAGTATCAGAAGCAATTACAATAAGTGCAATCACAGGAACTGTCACACAAAATGGACAAGTGACTTGGAGTGCAGGACAGGCAACTCTAGTATTGCAAACAACAGAGAGCCAATACACAATTGTGTATAAAATAAATGGGCAAGGAGACTGGCAAACATACAATGGAACAAGCATAACAGGTCTAAGCCATGGTGATACAGTTACAGCATGTTTGACAAATGCAAGTCAAACGACATTTGGGCCAGAGGCAACATTTGAGATAAAGGACGAGACAGCCCCAACAGTTACAGTAACAGCACAAGGGTCACCAAGTACAAATAGCATAACAGTAACTGCTGTGGCAAGCGATAATGAAAGTGGTATGAAGGATAGCACAACTTACACATTCCAATACAAGACAAGTGAAGCAGGGAGTTACACAACTCCAAGCGGTGCAAGTGACATTTCAAATGCAACATATACATTTACAGGACTAACACAAGGCACAAGCTATGATATTAAAGTCATAGTAAATGGAGATAATGCAGGAAACACAGGAACTGGCACACTTGCTAATCAAACAACAGCAACAGTACCCGGAGCAGACGAAGGTTTGGTAACAGGAAGTATTACGGCAAGTCCAGCAACATGGAGTAATTACAAAGCAAGTACGACGTTGACAACTACAACAAATTTTAAAATACAGTATCAAGTAAATGGAACAGCAGAAGGAAGTTGGTCAAGTCCAGCAAATAGCCCAGTTACAGTAAGTAACTTAGACCATGGAAACACAGTTTACGCAAGATTAACAGATGGAACAAATGTTGGTGGTTATGCTAGCATAACCATATTGGATGGAATAGATCCAGTAATAACTGATATAACCACTAATAATATAACATATACGGACATAACAATAACAGTAGTAGCTAGCGATGGACAAACAGGACTAGCAGATACAAACACATATAGATATTTTATAGATAATGAAAGTGTACCAAGAGATACAAGTACGAGTAATAAATATACTTTTAGTAATTTAACAGCGGGAATGAAATATGAAATAAAAGTAATTGTAGAGGATAAAGTAGGAAACACATCAGAAAAAAGTATTAATGCCACAACTAATAGTGACACAACGGCACCTCGAGCAACAATACAATTAGATAAGACTGATATTGAGTTAGGGGAGAGTGCAATTGCCACAGTAACTCAAACCGATAGCGGAAGTGGCATAAATATTTCTGAGTGTAAATGGGTATTAAATACAAGTTCATCCAACAGATTAAACGAGTCACAATTTACAGGTAAATTTGCAACAGCCACAAATGATAAGTTGACACTAACATCAATAAGAGAAGGGACATATTATTTACATGTACTAACGGTTGATAATGCAGGCAATAAAACTCAAACTGTATCAGGTGCTATAAGTTTTAATAAGTATATAACCTTTACTTTGAAAAGTTATGATGGTAGAACAGAATTAGAATTCAAAGCACCTGAGAACATGGAATGGTTCTGGTGGGTAGAAGACCACGGCGGAAGAAATTATGGTTTTGGAATACATTCTCCACCAGCAGGAGCAAGCTGGGTGACCTATAATGGAAAAGGCTTATCTACAAATCCGTATGGCATACTTGGAAGCTTCTCAATATATGATATAATAGAAGATGGCTCGGTATATTACTGTGAAATGGATTAATATGTAATTGGGAAGTGAATAAAGATATAATTATGAAAGATGAAGAAAGCGTAGCTGCTTGTTGTTACAGCTAAAATAATATAACTATGAAGAAAATGAAAATTTATGCTAATAATTAATTATATCAATATATTCATAAATAAAGCTCCTAAAATAAATATAAATAACAACACACCACACACCTATCTTTTCTAAGACAGGTGTGTCCCTTTTTTGCAATTTTTTGCAAGAAAAGACGTGTCCCTACCTTGCAAGTTTTTTTCTTTCTAAAATTCGCAATTCGTATTGTAAAAAGTGTCTAATTATGATAGAATTTGGGAAGTAAAAATAGGGGTAAGGGGGAACAGAAGAAATGCCAAGTAGTAATGTGGAAAAATTATATAGTATTTTGGATGCATTAGAGAAGGCAGGTAAAGATAAAAAAGAGATAAAGGCAATTCGAAAGTTGATAAATAGTGGAAATTTGAGCGAGTCCCTTGATAGAATAAGAAAGCTTAATTCTCCTAGCGGTACTTCGACTAAGGGTGAGAAGGTAGCCGTGGGTGCTAAGAGTAGCAAAGGTAGTGGAAAGGCCGATACTACTAAAACTTCAAAGGGTACCAGAGGAAGAAAGAAAGCAGAGAATAACGCCAAGGACAGCGAGGTGGCAGAAGTTGGCACTAAAGACGGTAAAAGTCAAAATTCGGACACGAAAAGTGATGGAGTAGCACCTGATACCAAGAATATTGAAAGGGCAAAAGGTGCTAAGACTACAGAAAATAGTACAGTAAAGAAGCGCAGGAAGAAGATTAAAAAAGTAATTGTGCCAGAGGATAAGGACGATGAGCTAGAGGGTGATGTTGAGGAAGATAGTGGCGAATTAGATGATGGAGAGTTTGACGAAGACGGAATGTATGGCGACGAATATTACAGAAATGCAGATTATGGAGAAGACGACTTTGATGATGGGTATGGAGAGAGTGACTCGGAGAACTGGGATGATTCGGAAGATAACGATTTTGAAGGCGCAAAAAACATGTATGGACAAGATGAGGACGATAATTACGACGGCGATGACGATGATGATGTTGATAGTAGCAAAGCTGAAGGCGATGGTGAGGACGGTGCCGATGAGACTTCTAAGAGTGAAGATGAAGACAACGACGATGATGACGATTATGAGGAAGATTTTGACGACGATGAGGACAAAGATTTCTTTGGAGATGAGAAGGTAAAACCCAAGTACAAAGAGGAAGTGAAAAAAGTTGAGTCTCCATATCCAGAGAAATTACGAGATGAGGGGTTGGAGAAGGCATATGTAGGCTTACTTTTGAACAACCCGAAACTTATTGTTAAGTATTACATTCTTTTTAATGAGTGCTATTTTGACGACCAGAGCATGCTGAATATATACAAGAGTATTTTGTTTACAGAGGGTGGAAATTACACGCCTGAAATTGCGAAGAAAGGTTTTAATTTTTCAGTTGATAATAACGAGACTTTTAGGCAAAAGCAGGACTTAAAGTTTGAGATTGCGATGAAGAATTATAGTCCAGAGAAGGTTTACAACGAGCTTAGAAAGCTTTGTGTTCTAAGAAAGAGCTATTTGGAGGAGCCTAGAAAAGAAATACAGGACCAAATTGTAAATATTAGAGATTACGAGCTATATGACCATATGTCAGCAGATGAGGTTAAGGCTGCGGTTGTGCAGGTTAGCGAGATACAGAAGTTTAAGCAAGCAGTACTAAGCGAAGGTTTAACAGACTTTTTGGAGAAGGGCGAGAATAATTTAACCAATGGCTTGGAATTGCCTTTTCCAATTCTTTCGAGTGTGTTTAAGGGCATAAGAAAGGGCGAAACGATGGCATTTGCAATGCCTTCAAATGCTGGTAAGAGTAGGTTTACAATAGATATTGCTTCATACACTGCGTTTGTGCACAAGAAGAAAGTCCTAGTTATCTCAAATGAGATGTCCGAGGAAAAAATGAGGCTTTGCTTAATTACTACAGTTTTAAACAACCCGGAAATACAAAAGCTTCATGGACAAAAGCTTTCGAAGACTGAGGGAGAGTTATTGGAGTTTAAGTTTAGACCGGACAAAGATGCAAAAGTTAAAGTGGATGAAGATGGTTTTGTGTTGCAAGAGGAGAAAGAGAACAGGCAGGAGTTTGTTGAGAGGTTGAAAAAGGTTTCTTCAGAGTTTACTAAGACGATTGCAGTTACAGACTGGGTGAATAGCCAAATGAATAATTCAATTTATTTTATAAACATAACTGACCATACAAATGATGAGCTAAAAAAGGTTATTATGAATTTCTATTATAAAGAGAAAATTGAGTATGTGTTTTACGACACATTGAAGACTGATACGGCTAACATTGGAAATGGCGAGGAAATTAAAAGGACTGCGACGATTCTTTCTAATTTGGCACAGAATTTTAATATGTTTATATGCTCTACTTTGCAGCTTACAGAGAGTACAACACTTCCAATCAACCTAACGATAAACGACTTGGCTGTAAGCAGGACAGTTAAAGAGGTTTTGGATACCTTATGTTTGATTAAGCAGATTATGAGGGAAGATTTAAACAAGTATGAGTATTCTTTGAATGAGGTGGATACAAAGTTTTTTGAGCTAGAGAAGTTTAAGGATCCAGATGTTAGGTATTATGCTTGCGTCGTAGATAAGAACAGAGCTGGTGCTAAGCCAAAGGTGCTTTTTAGACTAAACTTGGCGTACAACATGTGGAATGAGCTGGGCTACTTGAGGCTAAAGACAGAAGAATAGTGCAAGAGGCTATAGAAAATTGAAGTTAAAAAATTAAATGCTTATAATAAAATTTATCAGAATTTTTAGCAGAATAGTTTTAGATAATATGAATGATAGGAGTAGAAAAAATGACAGAAGCGGATAAGAATTTTATTGATACATGTAAAAAGATAATTGCTGAAGGTTTTTCTTCAGAAGGTACAAACGTTAGGACTAGATGGCAGGATGGAACAGAGGCAAATTATATTTCAATTGTTGGTGTTAGCAATGTTTATAATGTTGAGAAGGAATTTCCAATGATAACACTTAGAAATAACAGTAAAACTGTGACGAGGGCAATTGATGAAATTTTGTGGATTTGGCAGAAGAAGTCTAACAAGGTCGCAGATTTGAATTCTCATATTTGGGACCAATGGGTTGATGAGAGCGGTACTATTGGCAAGGCATATGGATATCAATTGGGCAAAAAATATGAGTTTAGAACGAAAGATGGAATTAAGGAAATGGACCAGGTTGACTATGCGTTGTATTTATTAAAGAATGACCCATCAAGCCGTAGAATTATGACAAACATATTTAATTTCGAGGACTTAAAAGACATGAACTTAGAGCCATGTGCGTATGGAACGCAATGGCTTGTGAAGGAAGGAAAGTTACATTTAATATTAAATCAACGTTCGCAAGACATGCTTGCGGCAAATGGCTGGAATACAATGCAGTATGCGGCACTTCTTTGCATGTTTGCTCAGGTTTCAGGGCTAAAAGTTGGAACGCTTACACATAATATTGGCGATTGTCACATTTATGACAGGCACATTCCAATAATAAAGCAACTTATTGAGGCAGAGCCAATGGACGTTTGCCCAAAACTTGTTATAAACAACAATACAAATAACTTCTATGATTTCAAGGTCCAAGACTTCGAGGTGCAAGGTTATGATTACAACAAGGAAATCAATATAGGAAAAATACCAGTGGCGATTTAGACGTTACTATAAATGGAGCTCGAGACATTGACTATGAAGTGAAAATGTTTGCTCTCAAAAAAAGATATATAGAAAAAATATTGGAACAATAAAGAGGAGGAAATATAATGCTAAGTATTGTAGTAGCAATTTCAGAAAATAATGTTATTGGAAAAAATAATAAACTTTTATGGCACATACCAGAGGATATGAAAAGGTTTAAAGAACTTACAACAGGCCATACAATAATTATGGGAAGGAAGACATTCGAGTCTTTGGGAAAAGTTTTGCCAGACAGAAGGCACATAATTTTAACTAGAGATTTAGGGTATGTTGTGAATAATGAAAATGTGGAAGTGGTAAATGATATAGAGCAGCTAGACAGGTATATTGACCCAAATGAGGAGAATTTTATAATTGGCGGAGCTATTATTTACAATCAGCTTCTAAAAAAAGCAGATAAAATTTATATGACAAAGATTCATAAGGTGTTTGAGGGAGATGCGTATTTCCCAAAACTTAGCGAGGATGAGTGGGAAGAAGCTGAGAGAGAGCAGGGAGCTGAGAAGGAACCGTATGAGTATGAGTTTATAACATATATAAGAAAGTAGGAAGAAAGTTGGACAGACAGAAAATTTTAAGTAAAATTGGAGATGAGGAAGACAAAATTTTAGTGTCGAGATTGTTTGACAAGATTGAACAAAGTAATAAGAGAAATTCAATTGAGTATACTGATTTTTTAAATCTTGCTCAGAGACAATTACTAGAAAAAGTTATAAAAGAATTAAGAATAGATAATTACATTGCCAGTGGTGGTTATGAAAATGCGGAGAGAACAGTTTTAGCAATATATCCGAGTAAGCTAGAGGAATTGGTTGAAAACAACCAGTTTTCTCTTGATACTATCTTTGGCGTTATTAGAATAATACTTCCAAATGAGCTAAAAGGAATGTACTTCCACAGAGATTACTTGGGCGCAATTATAAAAATTGGAATGAAAAGAGAAAAGGTAGGAGACATAATAACCTGCAAAGATGGTGCAGATATAATTGTTTTGAAGGAAGCGCAGCAGTATGTTTTAGAAGGGCTTAAGCAATTAAAAAGGTTTAGCAAGGCTGAGTTCGAGCTTGTTTCGTTAAAGGAGCTTAATGTTGAAGAACCAAAAACTAAAGTTTTAAATGTTATAATTCCTTCAATGAGATTGGATAGTTTGCTTTCTGAAGCACTGAGGACATCAAGGGCAAAAGCGTTGGAAATTATAAAAGAGGAAAGAGTTTTTGTGAACCATGAGCTTTTTACAAAGGGCTCAAAAGAGGTGAAAAAGGACGATGTTATCACAGTCAGAGGCAAAGGAAGATTTAAAGTTGGAGAAGTATTAAACACTACTAAAAAGGGAAACCTTGTTGTTGAGGTTATAAAGTTTTTTTAGAAGGGAATTTGATTGAAAATGGAACTAATTGATGGTAAAGAGCTTGCAAAAAAAATTAGAGCAAACTTAAAAATAGAAGTGGATAAATTAAAGCAGAAAGGAATAATACCAAAGCTTGCAGTTATAATGGTTGGAGATGATAAAGCTTCAAGCGTGTATGTGAGAAATAAAAGCAGGGCTTGCAATGAAATTGGAATAGAGTTTGAGGAGTTTTTGAAGGGACAGGATACAACTCAGGAGGAACTACTTAGTTTAATACAGGAACTAAATAAAAGAGAAGATGTACATGGTATTTTGCTTCAAAGCCCAATACCACAGCATTTGGACATAAGAGAGGCATTCAATTTAATAGATTACAAAAAAGATGTGGACGGCTTTAATCCTGTTAATGTTGGCAGGCTTTCTATTGGAGAGGATGCGTTCATTTCATGTACACCACATGGCGTTATTAGAATGTTGGAGGAGTACAACATTCCGATAGAGGGCAAAAGAGCAGTTATTATTGGAAGGAGCAATATTGTTGGAAAGCCTTTAATACAATGCTTGTTAAGCAAGAATGCTACAGTTACTGTGTGCCATTCTAAAACACAGAATATAGGCGAAATAACAAAAGAGGCAGATGTTTTGATTGCGGCTTTAGGTAGACCAAAGTTTGTTAAAGAGGACATGGTAAAAACAGGGGCAGTTGTGATAGATGTAGGAATTAATAGAAATGATGAGGGGAAACTTGTTGGAGATGTAGATTTCGAAAATGTTGCCAAAAAGGCATCACATATAACGCCTGTACCGGGTGGAGTAGGTCCTATGACAATTGCAATGCTTATGGAAAATGTAGTTAAAGCTGCTAAAATGACAGAGTCAAACAGAAAAAGTGAGTAATAAAGAATACTACAAAAACATTTAGAATAAAAATATGGTTCGGGGGCAATTTCTTTAAAAAGGAGAAATTGTGTATGAACATAAAACTAAAAGTAGACAAGATTAAAACAATGAGTATGATAGATGCAAACTATCCGGAGAAACTTAAGCACATATATGCTAAGCCGCAAACCCTGTATGTACTGGGTAACGTGGACTTATTAAATGAAAAGTCTATAGCGATAGTTGGTTGCAGAAATTATACAGAATATGGAAAAAGAAATGCATATAAGTTTGCTTATGAGCTGGCCAAGGAAGGAGTTTGCATCATAAGCGGAATGGCAAAAGGAATAGATACATTTGCTCATCTTGGAGCTCTAAATGCAAATGGAAAAACTATTGCAGTGCTTCGGAAGTGGACTAGACGAAGTTTATCCGCCAGAAAACATGTGGCTTTACAAAGATATTATTCGAAAAAATGGTGCAGTTATTACAGAATATCCATTAGGGACTAAACCGGATAAGCTTAATTTTCCAATAAGAAACAGAATTATTAGCGGACTTTCTGACGGAGTACTGGTGGTTGAGGCGAAAAAGAGAAGTGGTACTATGATTACAGTAGGACACGCACTAGAACAAGGCAGAGACGTGTATGCATTACCCGGCAATATTTCTAGTGACAATTCTTATGGAACCAATATGCTTATAAAAGAAGGAGCAATTCCGGTAACTGAAGTGAGCGATATTTTAGATAACATAATATAAGAAACAGTATTGACAAAAGGCAAGTTTCTTTGATAATATTATTGCGTAAAAGAAATGGGGGAACAATGTTATAATGTTATTATATCCGAATGAGTATTTAGATAGTGTAAAAGATATAAGCCTAGAGCTTTTAGATAAAAACAATATTAAAGGTTTAGTGCTAGATGTAGATAATACATTAATTAACTTAGATAGAAAGATGCCTGTTGGAGTGTCTGACTGGGCAAAGGAACTTAAGTCTAAAGGAATAAAGATATGCATATTATCTAATAGCAACAAAATTGAAAAAGTAACTGCTGTAGCTAAAATAATTGATGTGCCATATATTTTCTTTGGAAAAAAACCTTTAAAGTCAGGCTTTAAAAGGGCGCAAGCACTTTTGAAATTAGAAAGCGAGAATATTGCAGTTGTTGGAGACCAGATTTTTACAGATGTTTTGGGAGCAAATAGGTGCGATATGTTTTCAATTCTGGTTAAGCCGATTGAGGAGAAAGATTATTTATTAACAAAAATAAAAAGACCTTTCGAAAAATTTGTTATAAAGAAATATGAAGAAGCTAAGAGAAAGAAAACATTAAAATAGATATTTATAAAAACGGGGGAAGAAAATGTACATTAATGATTTACATATACTAACTTATGTAGTAGCAGGAATTATAGGTTTGATAATGGGACAATGGATTGACTGGTGTAATTTAAGACTACCAGAATATAAAAAAGTTTTGTCAAGAGATTTCTTTAAGGAATATTTAAAAAATGCTAAGCCAAAATATTTATTAATGGTAATTGTAGCTGTGGCATATATTGCGCTACTATTCTTTAATGGTCTAAATATTGACACAATTCAATACATGATATTAATTCCAATGCTTTTAATAGCATTTATAATCGACTTTAGATTGCAAATTATACCAAATAGATTAACACTTACAATGTTTGAAACTGGACTTATTTTTACTTTTATCAAAACATTATTAATAACAGGTGGAGGAATAGGTATTTTTATTGACAGCATGTTGGGAATGCTTGTTGGTGGAGGCATATTCCTATTAATCACGCTAATTGGTGGTGCTATTGCGGGAAAAGAAGCGATGGGCTTTGGAGACGTGAAATTTATGGGAGCTTTGGGACTTTTCTTTGGATGGCTAAACATAATAATGATCTCAGTAATGGCATTCCTATTTGCTGCAATAGTTGGAATAGTAATTTTAATTGCTAGAAAAAGGAAAATTGGCGAATACATCCCATTTGGTCCGTTTATTGTGGTTGCCAGCATAATTCCTATATATGTATCAACTCCAGATTTATTGTTTGTGTTATTAAAAATATTTTCACTTGGGACATATTAATTGAGAATAAAACATAGAAATTATACGAATCATAAAAGGGGGAAATTTTATGAATCCTAAGATTAAATGGTTAAGAGACAAAATAAATATGGAAAATATGCAAGGAATGATAATATCGAATCCCATTAATATTAGATACCTTACTGGAATACAAGCAGAGGGAGTACTGCTAATAACAAGAAAAGAAAATTTTTATATAACAGATAGTAGGTATTTGGAAGATGTTAAATCTACATTAACAATAAATGATGGAATAATAGTAAATGATATTGCAAACGTTTCTAGAGATGATTACGAGAATTTCTTTATGTTTTGCGAAAATGTTGGCTTTGAAGAAAATTATATCACATATGCAACATATAAAAAATATATTGAAAAATACAAAATAAATAATTTCGAGGAAACTGAAAATTTAATTGAAAAACAGCGTATGTTAAAAGACACAGAGGAAATAGGGTTAATAGAAAAAGCATGCTATATAACAGATTTGTGCTTTAAACATATTTGTGACTATATAAAGGTTGGAATGACTGAAAAAGAAGTCGCTTTTGAAATAGAAAAATTCTTTAGAGAAAATGGTGCAGATGGTTTGGCATTTGATACAATTGTGGCTTCAGGCAAAAACAGTTCAAAGCCTCATGCAGTACCAACAGATAAAAAAATTGAAGTTGGAGACCCAATTACAATAGACATGGGTTGCCAATACAAGGGCTACATGTCGGACATGACAAGAACAATTTTTGCAGGATATGTGCCAGTTCAAGCACAAAATGTTTATGATTTAGTACTAAAAAATGAATTGCAAACTTTAAAAGAATACAAAGACGGTGCATCAATTAGAATGATTTCAAAAATGGTAGAAAATGACTTTAAATTAAATGGATATAGCCTAATTCACAGTTTGGGTCATGGAGTAGGTCTAGAAATACATGAGAGACCTTTTGTGAATGGAAAAAATGACAATTGTTTAAAGGAAAACATGGTTGTCACAAACGAACCAGGTATTTATATTCCAGGAAGTTTTGGAGTTAGAATAGAGGATACGGTTTTGATTACAAAATCTGGAAGTATAAATCTTACTAAATCTGATAAGAATTATATAGTAGTAGGTGGGTGAAAAATATAATATTATGCTTGATTTAGTTGGAATTTTATGATAAAATAGTAAATGTTAAATTTATGTTAATTTTTGAAAGGGGTAATAAAAAATGGCAGAAGTATATATGGCAGGAGATTTTAGAAACGGAACAACATTTGAAATGGATGGAAATGTATTTAAGGTAGTTGAATTTCAACATGTTAAACCAGGAAAGGGAGCAGCTTTTGTTAGAACAAAACTTAAAAATGTTATAACAGGTGCAGTTTTAGAAAAAACTTTTAACCCTTCTGAGAAATTCCCAGGAGCAGAAATTGAAAAAAGGGAAATGCAATATTTATATAATGATGGTGGCTTATACTATTTCATGGATAATGAAACATATGAGCAATTACCACTTAATGCAGAACAAATTGGTGATGGATTAAAATTCTTGAAGGAAAATATGAATGTTAAAATATTATCTTTTAAAGGAAATGTATTCTCTGTAGAACCACCAATGTTTGTTGAATTGGAAGTTACATATACAGAACCAGGCTTTGCTGGAAATACTACAACAACATCAGGAAAACCAGCTACACTTGAAAATGGATATAAGCTTACAGTGCCTCTATTTGTAAACATTGGAGATGTTGTAAGAATAGACACAAGAACTGGCGAATATATGGAAAGAGTTTAGTTAGACGTTTTTTAGTCGGAATGTGAGGTTTTTATGTCTGATATAAAGGGTAAATATAAAAAAATATTGGAAGATTTAGAAAATAATATTAAAGAGCCACAGGATTTAATTTACTCGAAAGAGAAGATTATGGAATTAACATTTATTTTCATGGATATTGTGGATAGATTAACAGCTTTGATGGATGCAAGAATAAAAGAGGTTGAAGACAGACAAATGGCAATCAACAATAGACTTGAAGAAGTTCAATCATTAGTAGATGAAATAGAAGGCGACATTTATGATGAGGACGATAATTATGAATTTGAAATAATTTGTCCATATTGTAATTATGAATTTACTACTGATATTGAAGATGGAGAAAAAGACGAAATAAAATGTCCAAAATGCAACAACATAATTGAATTAGATTGGAATTCTGATGAAGAATATGAATGCATAGGAGATTGTGAACATTGCCATAGCGAGCAGGTTGCAGAAGACGAAAATATTTATAATGAAAATATTTTTGACAATAATAAATCTTCAAACAAAGCAGATGCAAAACGCAATAATTCTAATAAAAAGAAAATAGATGACGAGCAAGAAATAATCGAAGACAATAGAAATGAAGACGAAGATATGTAGACAAAAGAAGCATTTTAATCAAATAGACATAAAATTAATAAATAAATAATGTGATTTACGCAGCCCCATAAAGCCTAATCGAAAAGGCTAAGTGGGTCTGCGTATTCTCCGTTTATTCTTAGTCCAAAATGGAGATGTGGACCAGTAGTAGCACCATTAGTAGGGTTTCCATTCTCGTCTTTATATTGATTTCCCTTAACACCATAAACATTTTTAGGACCAACATATCCTATAACTTGTCCTTGTGTTACATAGTCTCCAACTTTAACAATATAGTATGGCGAAACATGACAATAAGTAAACTTCATATTCCCAGAAGTTAAAGTTATGGTGTATCCGCCGCCACCGAGGAATTGTGCAAAAGTGATTTGACCAGAAGTAACCGCAACAAGTTTGCTACCTTCAGGTGCACCTATATCAAGTCCGGCGTGGTAAGAAGAAGCACCAGCTGTGGGAGACGTTCTATAGCCAAAGTATGAATTGATAGTAGTATATCCTGGAGATGGCCAAACATAACCAGAAGAACTAATATCTAGAATAATGTTCTGGTCGGGACTAGATGAAAAGGACCAGTTGGGGTTAGCAGGAATAAAAAATATACATATAAATAATATTAAAAATATAATAATAATAATTAAAATTTTAAAAGGCGCAAAAAAGCTATTAGACATAAAAACCTCCATTCTTGTTTCATTGGATATAGACATTTTTGTTACGCAAAAATGCTAAAACCCAATAAGTGATTTCTTCCTAATAGCCCCCGAATATTTAATTTAATTATTTTCATCATCTTTAGTAGAACTTCTAAAAGTAAAGAACTTACTAATTATAAAATTCAAAATTATAACAACTACAGTTATAATGCACTTGCTTACAATAGGTGGGATAGGCGCATATTTAAACAATAGCGAACCACCAACTGACTCAATAAACATTGTAACAAGTCTGCCTAAAATAAATTTGCAAAACTCAATAAACTTTTCGCCAAAGCCCTTAGCCTCTGAATGGAATACTAAGTCTTTATTTGTAACATAAGCAAACAAAACTGCAAGCACAATTGCAATGTTATTAGCTAAATTCTCGTCAACACTTAAAAATGTGGTCATTATATAAAATGAACCTATATTGATTAAAGTCGTTAATACGCCAAAAATAGCGTATAAAATTATTTCTTTTGTCAAAAATTTTTTTACTAGTTTATTATTTTTAATTTTATTAATAAATTTTTTTTCTTCGTTTGAATTATCCATATACATACCCTTTTTGAATTATTCGTAATTCCTAAAATAGGGTAATTAATGTATTTAGTGAATTTAAAAAACAAAAAACACACAATACAATGATTGTGCATAATACTTGGCAGGGGTAGAAGGATTCGAACCCTCACCTGTGGTTTTGGAGACCATTATGCTAACCATTGACACTATACCCCTATGAAATTACTATATTATATTAGCACAAAATGAAAATGAATGCAAGTATTACGAAAAAATTTATAAAATTTTTTAAAAAGTATTGACAAGAGTTTATAAAAAGTTTATAATAATAACTGTTCCAAAAATGAAACGCAGGTGTAGTTCAATGGTAGAATTCCAGCCTTCCAAGCTGGCTATGCGGGTTCGATTCCCGCTACCTGCTCCAAAATTTAAACTCCCAAAAGGGAGTTTTTTCGTTATAAAAACATATATTATTGATTACCACTTTTTTTATCTATGAAATATTGTATTATGGCAAATAAGCCTATATCAGAAAAAGTTTTTATATATTCAATATTTATCATAAAAATGAGAAAAATGCTATATATTGACGGGCTGGCCGATTTTGTTTAAAAAACTAAAAACACTTTACGAAACAAAAAAATAATGGTATACTTAAATAGTATGAAAGCGCAGGTATAATTTAGTGGTAGAATGTCATGCTTCCGACCTGATCGCGCGGGTTCGATTCCCGCTACCTGCTCCATTAAATTCAAACTCCCCTTGAGGGAGTTTTTTAAGCTTCAAACATTGACATAATTTTCTAAAAATAATATAATATTAACTGTGAAAATCAGAACAAAAAACGATATATAAAAAACTGCTAAGGAGGAAACGAAAGTGGGCTTTTTTGATAAATTAAAACAAGGGTTAAGCAAGACAAAAAATTCTTTTGAAGAAAAGATGAATAATGTGTTTAGCACATTTCGTAAGGTTGATGAGGAATTGTTAGAGGAGCTAGAGGAAGTACTAATTATGTCGGACGTTGGAGTGGAGACTTCTACAACAATTATTAATAACCTTAGAAATAGGATTAAGAGAGATAAAATTGAAGATGCAGAAGGTGTGAAAGAGGCACTGAGAGAAGAAATAAAGGAGATTTTTGATTCATTAGATAATTCTTTGCATTTAGAAACAAAGCCATCAGTGATACTTGTGGTTGGAGTGAATGGCGTAGGAAAAACTACTTCCATAGGAAAGATGGCGAATAGGCTAAAACAAGATGGAAAGCAAGTTGTTGTTGCAGCGGCAGATACTTTTAGGGCGGCGGCTGTTGAGCAGTTGGAGATTTGGGCTAAAAGGGCTGGTTGTGATTTGGTAAAGAGAGAGGAAGGGGTAGACCCTGCTTCTGTAGTGTTTGATGCGATTAAAATTACTAAAGAAAAGAATGCAGATGTTTTAATTTGCGATACTGCTGGAAGATTGCACAATAAGAAGTATTTAATGGACGAGCTAATAAAAATAAAGAAGGTTATAGATAAAGAGTTGCCGGATGCTTCTAAGGAAATTCTAATGGTTCTTGATGCCACAACCGGACAAAATGCTATTAGTCAAGTGAAAGCATTTAAGGAAACTGTGGATATTACTGGTTTAGTCCTTACTAAGCTAGATGGAACCGCAAAGGGCGGTGTGGTAATTGGTATTGCCAATGAGAACAAGATGCCTGTTAAGTTTATTGGTATAGGTGAGCAAATAGATGATATGGAGATATTTAATAGCGACGATTTTGTGAAAGCTCTTATATAGGGCATAATCTAATCTCGTTTAAGTGAAAGGAGAAAAGTATGGGCGAGGACAAATTAAATAGCACTCAGGGACAAGATATGCAAACAGAGAAAAAATATGCTGAAGGTAATGGGGAAAGCAACAAAAGTATGGGCGCCAACAATTCTGGAGCTACGGGTAGCTCTAAGGTTGAAAGTGGCAATAATTCAAAAAAGACATCAGACACAAAAAAGAAAAATAAAAGGAGAATGTATTTAGTACTTTTATTTATTGTAGTTGTAGCTATTATTGGGTATGTTATTTTTAGAGGAGAGTACCTAGAAATATTAGAGACTGGCGAAGAATACGTTGGTATCTTTTGGCAAAATGTTAATTATACTACAATAACATTTGGAATTAATTTTGTGTTCTTATTCTTGGTTTTATACTTGAATAATAATAGAATAAAGAAAGTGTTGAAACCATTTTTTGAGCATGAAAAGAAGGAAATGCCAAAACTTCCTAATAAATCGTTAGCGTTTGTAATATCTGTGGTTGTAAGTTTTATTACTACAGAACTAATACTAAATAAATACATGCTTTTTGTAAATAGTACAGCTTTTGGAGAAGTGGACCCTGTTTTTGGTTATGATATTGGATATTTCATGTTCCAAAAACCGTTTATTGATACAATCTTACTGTACCTAATATGTATATTAGTTGGAGTTACTATTTATACAATTATCTATTATATTGCCGTGTTCAACATTTGTTTTGATGGCTTAGATAGAGAGACTTTGAAAAAGAGTAATTTGTTAAAACAATTATTTACAAACATAAAAATACTTGCTGTTTTACTTGCTGTGTTTGTGTTTATGCAAACTCAAAATATAGGTTTTGACAAGTTCTTGAATTTACAAGAAGATACAACATATTCTATCTATGGAGCAGGTGTAACAGATGTTACAATAAAATTATGGGGATACAGAATTTTACCAATTCTTATAATTCTATCAGTGTTTATGGCTATTAAAGCTTTCAACAATGGAAAGACAAAAAAAGTAGTAATGTGGATTTTGGTAGTTCCAGTATATATTATTGTACTTATAGTTGTTATGGCTGTTTTCCAAGCAATATTTATAACTCCAAATGAGTTAGATAGGGAAGATTCAAATATTAATGCTAATATTGAGAATACAAAAAAGGCATATAATATAAATGCTGAGGTATTTACAATAGAAAATGGTGGAGAAACAATTACAGAGGAAACTTTGAGTAGTTTAGATGAAACCATTAATAATATTGTGATTGTAGACGAGGAAACTGTGCTAAAAGATTTGAATACAGTTCAAACAGAAAAAGGATATTACACATATAATACTACAAAAATTGCAAGCTATAGAGTGGATGGAAGGCAGCAACTTGTATATATTTCTCCAAGAGAAATATCTTCAAATGGAACATATAATAATCAAACTTATGAATATACTCATGGCCACGGAATAGTTGTTACATCTGCAACTCAGACGGACAACAATGGCAATTTGCTTAAGCTACAAAAAGATTTCGAAAGCAAAGATACAGATGTTGTTACTGTAACTAACCCAAGAATTTATTTTGGACTAGAGACAAACAATAATATTGTAACAAACAGTAAGAACAGGCAAGAATTTGATTATCCTGTTTCAAGCACAAGAAATGCGGAAAATGTATATGAGGGAGATGCCGGACTAAGCTTGAATTTCCTAGATAGATTTATTTTAGGAATTAAAGAGGGCGACTTGAATTTAGCATTCTCTGCGAATGTGAACAGTGATAGTAAGATATTGACAAACAGAAATATTATAGAAAGAGCAAAGACATTAATGCCATATTTACTATACGACGAAAACCCATATATGGTGGTTGACGATAATGGAAACTTAATTTGGGTGCTTGATGCATATACAACATCTAACAACTATCCATATTCGCAAAAAACTACATTGCAGTTAGACACACTAAATAAGTTAGAACTAAATTATATTAGGAATTCAGTTAAAGTGTTAATTAATGCTTATGATGGTACAATAAAATTCTATATAACTGATAAATCTGACCCGATTGCAAGTGCATACTCACAGATTTACCCTGACTTATTTGTAGAAGATGAAGCAATCCCTAGTGATATTAGTAGCCAGTTCATATATCCTGAGTTCTTGTACAGTATTCAAGCAGACATTGTGCAAAGATACCACGATATTCAGTCTGATGTACTATACAGAGGAGACGATGTTTGGGATATAGCTACACACAACACAGGCAGAGTATCTACAAAAACAGGTGTTGACATTACACCATATTATACAATGGTTAAGACTATAGATAGTAATGAGAGCGAGTTAGGTTTAGTGTTACCATTTACTCCTTTTGAGAAACAAAATATTATATCATACATGGTTGGAACTTATGATGGAGGAACTCCTAAACTTACAATATATAAGTTTGAGTCAGACAGTAACATTTTAGGACCAATGCAACTAGATACTCAAATTGAGCAAGATGAGCAAATTTCTAAAGAGTTAGAGGCTCTTAATGTAACAGGAACCAGAATTACCAAAAACATGGTTATTGTACCTCTAGATAATACACTGCTATATGTTGAGCCAGTATACCAGCAATATATTAATGAAGAAGATTCAACCCCAACACTTAGAAAAGTAATAGTTGCCTCTGGAAATAAATTGGCAATTGGAGATAATTTGAATGAGGCTCTACGAAATCTAGTGTCTCAATATGCAGTTGATATAGAGGTTGAAAATACAGACAGTATAGAGGACTTGGTAGATGCTGTTATTAAAGCAAACAATAATTTAAAGAGCTCTACATCAAATTCAAATTATGAGATGATGGGAAAAGACATACAGAGGTTACAAGACTTAATTAATCAATTGGAAAATGTAGTTGAGGAAGAAAGAAAAGAAACAGCAAATGAAATTGATGGAAATGCAATCGGAAACGAAATAACTGATGAGAACGTTTTGGCAAATGCGGTTTAAAAAACAGTGTTTTGAGAAAGAATACCTTTGACGAGTTTAAATAAGAAACAGTGCAATTATTTCATAGCAAGGAGGAAGAAAAATGAAAATAACAAGTACAGAGGCTTTAAAAAGAATTGCAATTGAGGTTAGAAAAGGAATAATAGAGGAAGTGTATAATGCAAAATCTGGACATCCAGGAGGTTCACTTTCTTGTGCAGATATTCTAACTGTTTTATACTTTAATCAAATGAATATAGAACCGGAAAAACCACATGACCCTAATAGAGATAGATTTGTGCTTTCTAAGGGACATGCATCACCTGCTTTGTACAGTGTGCTTGCCGAGAAAGGATACTTTGATAAAGAGTTATTACAAACCTTTAGAAAGATTGGAAGCAATTTGCAAGGGCATCCAGATATGAGAAAAGTCGAAGGTGTCGATATGACAACAGGCTCATTAGGGCAAGGAATTTCAGCAGCGGTAGGAATGGCATTGGCATCAAAAATGGATAGAGCTGGGTGTAAAGTATATTGCCTATTGGGCGATGGAGAATTAGAAGAAGGACAGGTTTGGGAAGCACTAACAGCGGCAAGCAAAAACAACCTAGACAACTTGTGCGTAATTGTGGATAACAACAATCTACAAATTGACGGAGAAATAGATAAAGTTGGAGGAATGAATAATCTAACCGAAAAGTTTATGAGCTTTGGCTTTAATGTCATAAATATTGATGGACATAATATTGACAGTATAATTGATGCTTTTGCGACTGCAAAACAAACAAAGGGCAGACCTACAGCAATTATAGCCAAGACTATAAAAGGCAAAGGAGTATCTTTCATGGAGAATCAAGCTTCTTGGCATGGTAAGGCTCCGAGTGAGGAGGAGTTTATTAGGGCTATGGAAGAACTCAATGATGCTATGTTTGAAAGATAATTGTTTTTGGCGTTGTTGCACTTCATCAGAAATGTACTCAACGTACACAAAGTACGCCTCGTACATTTCTGACTTGTGCGCCTAGCCAAAAAGCAATTCTTTTTCAAACGGCTAGATAAGCACCTGTTTAGCCAAAAGCACAATTCTTTACCAAACAATAATATAGCATAAAAAGAAAAAAGCTTTTGACTTGTGCGCCTAGCCAAAAAGCAATTCTTTTTCAAACAGTCAGATAGGCACTTATCTAGCCAAAAGTACAATTCTTTACCAAACAGCTAGATAAGCACTTGTTTAGCCAAAAGCACAATTCTTTACCAAACAATAAAGAAAAAAGCTTTTAGATTGATGGTACTGATAATAATTAAAAAAAGGAGCGAGTGATGAAATGAAACTAAGTGAAAAGAAGATTGCAACCAGACAAAGTTATGGTGAGGAACTTGCAAAATTGGGAGAAGAAAACAGCAATATAGTTGTTTTAGATGCAGACCTATCTTCTGCTACGAAAACTAACATATTTGCACAGAAATTTCCAGATAGATTTATAAATGTAGGTATTGCAGAACAAAATTTAATGGGAGTTGCAGCAGGGCTCTCTACATTCGGCAAAATACCATATGCCAGCACATTTGCTGTGTTTGCAGCTGGTAGAAGCTATGAGCAAATTAGAAATAGTATTGCATACCCAAAACTTAATGTAAAAATATGTGCGACACATGCAGGAATAACAGTTGGAGAAGATGGAGCTACTCATCAAATGTTAGAGGACTTAAGCCTTATGAGAAGCTTACCTAATATGACGGTTTTATGTACATCAGATGATGTGCAAACAAGATGGGCTGTCAGAGCAATATCTGAATTTGAGGGACCGGTTTATCTAAGACTATGCAGAATGGCAACTCCTGTTATATATCCAAAAAATGAACAGTTCGAAATAGGCAAGGGCGTTCAGATTGGTGATGGCACAGATGCAAGTATAATTGCTACAGGAGTGGTTGTATCTGAGGCGATAAAAGCAATGGAAGAATTAAAAAAACAGGGCATCAATGTCAGAGTTATAGATATGCACACAATAAAGCCTATTGATAGAGAGTTAATTATAAAATGTGCAAAAGAGACCAAAAAGATAATAACTGTAGAAGACCACAGTATTATAGGAGGCTTAGGAAGCAGTGTGTGTGAAGTTCTATCAGACGAACTTCCAACAAAAGTCATTCGAATGGGAATAAACGATGTCTTCGGAAGAAGCGGAAACGCAGAAGAACTTATCCGTTACTACAAAATTGACAGCACAGCAATCGTAAACAAGGTCCTACAGTCTTAAATGTTTTTAGCATAGTCACAATGTATATTATGAAAATATTTGCAGTGACGCGCAGCGACCAAACGAGCCATGAAGTGGCGAGTGCGATTTCGAGAAACCTAGCACATAATATATGTAACTTTATTATGGCTCTTATTTAGCTGATGGCTAGTATCAGAGCATTTTAGAATACTTATTTTGTGCTTAGATGGTTTCGAACGGTAAGGCACAAAAATATTTGAATAATATACATTGTGACTATGCTTATATGTGAACTGTAACCACAAATAAAAAATATGTTGAATTTTGTTAAAAAACTATTGCAAATATCAACTTTTATTGATATGATATATGGGTAATTTAGTAGGAATTATTTTTGCAAAAAATTAATTTTTACAACGTATAGACAAAAGGAGAAAAAAGATGATTGAGTTTAGAAATGTAAGCAAAAAATATGACACAGGCACAGAGGCTGTTCATAATGCAAATTTTAAGATTGATAAAGGGGAGTTTGCTTTTTTAGTTGGAAGTTCTGGCTCAGGAAAATCTACATTGATAAAATTAATATTGAAAGAAGAAGAACCTACATCAGGACATATTATAATAAATGGAAAAGATACAACATTTTTAAAGCCTAAAAGAGTTCCATTCTTGAGGAGAAGTATGGGAGTTGTGTTCCAGGACTTCAGACTATTACCAGACAGAACAGTATATGACAATGTTGCTTATGCAATGTACATAGTAAGGTCTACACCAAAACACATAAGAAGACAGGTTCCAATGGTACTATCATTAGTTGGTTTGAGTGATAAAGCAAAGGTTTATCCTAATGAATTATCTGGAGGAGAGCAGCAAAGAGTTGCTTTGGCAAGGGCTTTGGTAAATAACCCATCTATGATAATTGCAGATGAGCCTACAGGAAACCTAGACCCGGATACTGCATGGGAGATAATGAGCTTGCTTAAGGATATTAATGCAAGAGGAACGACAGTAGTTGTGGCAACACATGCAAAAGACATTGTTGACAGAATGAAAAAAAGAGTTATTCAGATTGAAAAAGGCAACATAATAAGAGATGATAAAAAAGGTGGGTATGATAGTGAAGTATAGTATTTTTGGATATTTAATAGGGGAAGGTTTTAGAAACTTTTTTAAGAACAAAAAGTCAACAGCAGCATCAATAATAATCATGTGTGCTACGATGTTCATATTTGGAATATTTTTCTTAATTGGTGAAAATGTAAATTATATTATATCACAAGTGCAGTCAGACCAAGCAATGCAAATATTTATAAACCCTGAAGCAACAGCAGAGCAAGAAGAAGCACTTAAACAGCAGATTACTTCAATACAGTATGTAAATACAATAGAGTATGTGTCAAAGGAAGATGCATTAAATGATGTAAAAAGCTGGTCGGCTGATATAGGAAATGTGCTTGGCGATTTAACTGTTGATGGGTATAACCCATTTAAGGCATCATATGTCATAACGCTTACTGATTTAACTAAAATTGAAGAAGTTGAAGCGCAAATTAATGGCTTTGAGAATGTGGCAAGTGTACAAGCTGGAAATAAAACAGTAAACACATTGGTAAATATAGCAAATGGAATAAGAACTGCTACAGGTATAGTTTTGATACTGTTGATACTAATTTCAATATTTATTATTGTTAATACAATAAAACTTACGGTACACGCAAGAAGAAAAGAAATTTCAATAATGAAGTATGTTGGAGCAACAAATGGTTTTATAAGATGGCCATTTATGGTTGAAGGTATAATCATAGGAGTTGCATCAGCGCTTATTACAATAATTATTTTAGGCTTTTCATATGATGTGGTTGCTGAAAAAATAATGGCGGGCTTGTCGTCAACATTACCATTAAGCCTATTAACATTCTCAGATATGCTAAGCATGCTTCTTACAATATACATTGTAATGGGAATTGGAATTGGTGCAATAGGTAGTGCTATTTCAATGAGGAAATATTTGGATGTATAAAAGTTCATTTTAGATAAATTATAAAAAGGAGAGATTCATATGATAAAAAAGGTGATTTCTGTACTAGTAATTTTAGTATTTCTGTGTATGTATACTTTACCATCAATTGCGGCAGATATATCAGAATTAAAAGAACAAAAACAAGAAGTGGAAGACCAAAAGGACGAGGTTACTGCTCAAAAGAATGATGTGCTTGATGAAATAAGCGAGCTAAATGTTCAGATTGAGCAATATGAAACTGAGATAGCGGAATTAAATAGTAAAATAGATGATTTAGAAGATTCAATTGCTGAGAATGAAAAGAAAATTAAAGAATTAGAAGAAGAAACAGCAGAAAGACAAGAACTTTTAATAAACAGATTGGTTGCTATGTATGAGATGGGCAGAACATCATATTTAGATGTGCTTTTGCAGTCAGAGGATATGACATCTTTTATATCTAATTACTATAGAATAGAAGAACTTGCAGATGCAGACCAAGGTATAATAGATTCTGTTATAGAAAAGCAAGAGGAAACTGAACAAACTAAGCAGCAATTAGAAAAAGAACAAAATGAGATAACTGAGTCAAAGAAAGAAGTAGAAAATAAAAATCAAAGCTTGCAAACAGCAAAGGCAACAAAACAAGCAAAAGTAAATAGCTTATCTGCTGAGGAGAAAGAGCTACAAGAAAAAATAGATGAATTTGAGGCAGCTATAAAGAAAGCCGAAAAAGAAATTCAGCAAGCAGCGCAAAATGCTGCAAGTAGTGGTGGCGGCTATGTAGGAAGTTTTGAAGGAACTCTAAGTTGGCCGTTGTCATCTAATACTTCATATTACAATTACATATCATCATATTTTGGACCAAGACCATCTCCAACAGCAGGTGCTTCTTCTAACCATGGAGCAGTAGATATACCTGTAAGATATGCGCCAGTTTATGCACCAGCAGATGGTAGAGTAATTATTGCATGGTCACTTTCTGGATACGGAAATTATATTATGATAGACCATGGAAATGGATATTATACGGGTTTCGGTCACTTATCTTCATACAATGTAAGTGCTGGACAAAATGTTTCAAGAGGTCAGCAAATAGCTGTATCTGGAAACACAGGAATTTCGACTGGACCACATTTGCATTATGAAGTATACATAGGTGGAACAGCTAATTCATACAGGGTTGACCCATTACAATACACTACGCATCCTACATTATATTCATTGTAAAAAGATATAATAGAACATGCACCTTGAAGTTTTAATAATTATTTGTTATAATATTAAAATGGTATATTAAAAAATAGAAAAAGGAGGCAAATATGAAAAAGAAATTGGTTTCAATAGTAATAATTATTATATTGTTGCAATGCTTTTGCATATTTGCCTTTGCTGCAAATGAGATACAAACAAATGGTGTATTAAATGAAACGACAAATACGCTAACAAATGCAATACCAGATGAATTAAATGAGCAGAAGGAGCAAATTGACGAAAAGTTGGAAGAAACAAATACACAGCTGGAATACGTTCAAGATGAATTAACTGATTCATTATTGAGAGTACAGGATATAGAGGACAGAGTATTAAGCTATGAAAAAGAAGTTAGCGATTTAGGTGCTCAGATGGATACTCTGCAAGCCTCAATTGATACTGAAACTTATAATTTAATGCTTGCATCGCAAGACTATGAAAAATTAAAACAAATATTGTTAAATAGGTTAGTTACTATTTATGAGACAGGAAATACAACTTACTTAGATGTATTACTTAAATCAAAAGATTTAACTGACTTTATATCAAGATACTATGTAATTGAAGAAATTACTGAATATGATAATACATTAATTAATCAAGTAAAAAACCAGAAAGAATCATTGGAGCAAACAACACAAAAACTTAATAATGAGCAAGCTGAATTAAAAATAATAAAAGCCAGAAAAGAGCAGACAACAGTAGTTTTAAACAATATGAAAACAATGCAGGAAAGCTATATTAAAAAATTGTCTGATGGCGAGAAAGCATTACAAGAACAAATTACGGCATATAAGAAAGAACAGGCTGAGATAGAAGCGAAGATAATGGAAATTACTAACACCATTATACCAAATATTCAATATACTGGTGGGGAAATGTTGTGGCCAGTTGCGGCTAGTGGCACTGTTATTACTTCGCAATTTGGAATAAGAGAGCATCCAATACAAGGAGTTGTAAAACAACATACTGGGCTAGACATAGGCGGAGCAGATACGGGAACGCCAGTAGTTGCAGCAGCAGATGGAGTTGTGTCATATGCAGGCTGGCTTGGAGGATATGGAAATTGCGTTATGATTAATCATGGAAACGGAGTTGTAACTTTATATGGCCATGGTAGTAAAGTTGTAGCATCTGTAGGCCAAGAAGTCAAACAAGGAGACACCATATTAGAAGTCGGCTCAACAGGAAATTCTACAGGACCTCATTTGCATTTTGAGGTTAGAATAAATGGACAATATGTGAATCCGTTAAATTATGTTAAAGTACCACAATAAAATTAAAATATTCTGACGGAGCTAGTTGTGCTCCGTTCACTTATTTAACTTGTGAATGTTAGTTTGGCAGACTTATTATTACTTAATAAAATATTTCATAAAAAGGCAGCTTGGAGAATATATTTAGCATGTGAGGAAAGGAAATTAAAGAATGGAATCAGGTAGAGGGCAAAAGATTTATAGAATTGTAATGCTGATTATAATTACAGCATTAATATCATCATTAGTAACAGCTATAATTGTTAAAGAGAAAATAACTTCGTCTTCAAGTGTTGACTCAATTGCAGCAGCAGGTGGAACAACAGGAATCGAGGCTACTTTGGCGAGAATTAGGACAATGTTAGAGGATAATTACATAGGAGAACTTGACGACCAACAAATGCTTGAAATGGCCATAAAGGGTTATGTAAAAGGCGTTGGAGATGAATATACAGAATATTATACTCCAGAAGAAATGGAAGAAACATATTCGGAAGCTATGGGAAACTATGTTGGAATTGGAATTTATATGGTTGTAGATTATGTTGAGGGGAATATTACAGTAGTTGAACCGATGGAAGGTTCTCCGGCTGAAGCAGCTGGAATAAAAACAGATGACCTAATTGTTAAGGTTAATGGAGAAGACATTACTGCTGATAATGTGGAAGAAATGGCAGATGCAATTAAAGGAGAAGAAGGAACTACTGTTACGCTTGGAATTAAGCGTGGAGAAGAACAATTTGATGTGGAAGTTGAAAGAAAAAGAATTGAAGTAAGTCATATAGATTCTAGAATGCTTGAAAATAATATCGGATACATTAGAATAATAGACTTTGATGGTGGAGCAGCAGAAGAATTTAAGGAAAATTACGAGAATTTAAGTGGCCAAGGGGCCAAAGCGCTAGTTGTAGATGTACGCAGTAATGGCGGAGGAGTAGTTGACGAAGCCATTGATATTCTTGAAATGATTTGTGATAAAGGAAGCACACTTTTAATTGAAACATATAAGTCAGGAAATGAAGAAATAATTACAGCAGAAGAAAAGCCAATTATAACTATGCCAATTGCAGTTCTTACTAATGGATATTCAGCAAGTGCATCAGAAATATTTGCTGGAGCATTAAAAGACCTACAAAAAGCAACTATTGTAGGAACAAAGACTTATGGAAAAGGCGTTATCCAGTCTTTAATACCATTGTCAGATGGAAGTGGTATTAAAATTACAACAGCAGAGTATTGTACTCCAAACAGAAATAAAATCAATAAGGTAGGAATAGAGCCTGATATAGAAGCAGAGCTACCAGAAGATATAGAAGAATTGACTGATGACAACGATACTCAACTACAAAGAGCAGTCCAGGAGCTAGAAAATAAAATATAACAATAGCAAGTGAATAGGGTAGAAAAAGTATAGTAAATATTTAATTTTTCTACCTTGTTTACCGTTATATAAATTTATAAAGAAGATTGATAAAGCTGTAAATATGCCAAGTGCAATTATGGTACTGTTAAAGCCAACTTGGTATGTATACATTCCATATCGTATAATGCAAAGCAAGACGAAAGACAATGTCATTAGTACTTTACTATTCTTAAAGAAGTAGAATGCGAATATTACAATTACACCCCACATGCCATAGTCAGTATTTAAAAGCTCTGCAACATATGCGATTAAAAGCATAATGACAATTCCTACAATTTTGTCTATAGGAAATCTTTTTGCTTTTTCATTTGAGGTTTTATTTATATAATCATAAATGTATATGCTTAATAAGCCTAAAAATAGAGTAAAAAATACATTTAATGCAAGATATGTGCCTTGAAATTTGCCACAGAATAACGAAAATGGAATTTGTGCTATAAGAGCAAAAACGCCAAGTCGTAGGAAATATTTTTTTATGTTTTTAGTGTGAATAAAACCTTCACTAATTTGAAAAGCGAAAATAGGGAATGCAAATCTTCCAATTAAGTTTAAAAAACTAAAATGGCCAAAAAAAGCATCACCAAAATGGTCGCAAAACATTGTTATTATTGCAAATATTTTCAAAGCAAAACTTGTCATAAGTACCCTCCATTGTTTAATACTTATTATATAATAGCATAAATGTGTGATGGAGTAAAGTTTGGTAAAAAAATATTGATTAGAGAGTCACAAAATAATGAGTTTTAATATTTCAGCGCACTTAAAAGCAAGGTATATGTATATTTATTCGAATTTTTCGTACCTTACCGTTCGAAACCATCTAAGCACAAATTATATAAAAATATTATCTTGTAACAATTAAGAAAGGAAAAATAAAATGGGGAAATTAAACAAAACAATAGACTTAACAAAATTTCTAAAAAACAAAATAGTACAAGCTATAATGAACATCCTGCTTGGGATTTCGGCGGGAAGTTTGACTTTAGTACTACTTGATGACAAAGGGTACGAATTTCTGAATATTGTGTTGCCACTTTTGTCCTTTGCTATTATAGAGTTTGCGGCATTTAAGTTTAAATTGCTAAAAAAGCTATATGGAGAAGGGATAGGAACAGTAAGACTAATTATAAGCGCAATTTTAGGGACCTTTACTTCATACGTTTTTTTTAGGAATATGCCTAACTATGTTAGCAATGCAAATGAACTTGCCATATTTACATTACTAGCAATTCCTGCTATTACAGCTTTTTTATATTGGTTTTATGGGAAGCTTGTTAATTATATAAAAAAATACATAAAAACAATGGACAAGGTT
Source organism: uncultured Clostridia bacterium (assembly GCA_944390995.1). Next base: position 3,920 of record CALXSA010000012.1, on the reverse strand, counting down.
GAAAAGTATTTTTTGATTGTAGCAGGTGTGGTGTTGATAATAGGCATTAGCATTATCAACGCTAAAACAAGCTTATTTAACTATGGAGTGCTTAAGGAAGAATATTACGACTACAAAATTATTTCCACAGAAAATATTGAAGAAGATGACATAAGAATAACAAATAGGATAAAACAGCTATACTTAACTAATAATTACGATATTGTATCGACAACAGATAGTCCGATATTATTAAATTTCGATGTTTTTAGCAATGTAACAGCAAAAGAAAATGATTTCAAAAACCCACTTTTTGGAGTGTTTTCGCTACCATTTTCGATAATGCCTAAGGCTATTTCGCTAATCATACCAATGGCCAACATCTATGCTTTGTTACTTTCAATAGTGCATGGTGCCTTATTATTTATTGCATTTACATTATTGGCAAGGCTAATGAAACTAAAAGGAGTATTGAAAGCATTGTTCTTAACAATTATTTCAATAGCATTCCCAACGTTATTGTTCCTGACAAACACAGAGCAATATGCTATTTCAGTATTCTACTTGATAGTGTTTATATATATGGCAGTTAATAAAGAAAAAGACAAGGATATGGCATATATAATGGCAACTGGTTCTACCTTGACAAGTGGAATATTATTTCCACTACTAATGGAAAAAGGAAACATCAAACAGGGAATAAAAAATGTATTCTTTACATTTTTAAAATGCATGGCGATATTTATAATTTCAGCAAGGATAGTATTGTTCATGCCTGGCCAAATGACAGAAAACGCGGATGGCTTAAAACAGTATTCTAGTATTGCGCAGATGCAAAATTTCAGAAAATATACAAACTTTGCACAAAACATTTTGTTTGGACCAGAAATTAAAGAGGAAATTAGTTTATTTTCAGCAAAAACAATAAAAACAGACCAATACAAAGTGACCTTCCAAACTAGCAGACCTGCTATTAGACTAGTAGACACAGATAAGCTGAATATAGCAGGAATTGTAATACTAGCATTAACAGTACTTGGCTTTATATTAAACAGAAAAGACAAATTTATGCAAATATGTTTTGCATGGGTAATTTTCTCTATCATACTACTCGGAGTGATGGGATGGGGAGTTCCAGAGGACGGCTTAATCTTGTATTCATTCTACTTTGCTTGGGCTTTCATATGCCTAATGTTCAAAGGAATAGAGAAGATGCTTACTAAAGTACCTAAAATTAGGAACACCGTATATGGTTTAGCAATAGCCGCAATGATTGTAGTTAATATAAGCACAATTGTAAAAATGGTAGAGTTTGGAATAAAATATTACAGCTAAGATATAATTTTTATATTCGAATACAGTTAATATCCTAGTATTTAGGAAATACCAAGGCATGGTGTTAATATACTATGTCTTGTACTGTACCTGATAGATTTAAGCGAATAACATATAATGGAAATTTTTGTTATCTAAAATATTTTGTGGACAAAATAGACTAACATTCGACATAATATCTTTCACAATCTCAAAATAAAACACAAAAAATATAAAAATGCAGTTTGCATAAAATATTATAAATAATTTTGTGGATAACTTTAAAAATACAGCCCAGTATTTATAGTTATTAACAGAGTTATCCACATTATCCACACATATGTGGATAAAAAATTAATAAAAAAACAGGATAATAATGTAACATAATGTCATAAAATAAATTAAGAAGATGTATTATAAGGAAAAATGTTGAAAAATGAAAATAAGAATAAATTTCCAAAGAATTACAAAAATGTGTTGAAATACATGTGGTAAGTGTGATAAAATTTTGTATGTATTAAATTAGGAAGGAATGAGTATAAATGGAAAAGTTGACAATGGATAAGATTGTAAGTTTATGTAAAAACAGAGGATATGTATATCCAGGGTCTGAGATATATGGAGGACTAGCAAACACATGGGACTATGGACCTTTAGGTGTTGAACTTAAAAATAATATTAAGAATGCGTGGAGAAAGAAGTTTATTCAAGAGAGTAAATACAATGTTGGACTTGATGCTGCAATTTTAATGAACCCTGAGACTTGGGTGGCTTCAGGTCATGTTGGGAATTTTGCTGACCCACTAATTGATTGCAAGGAGTGCAAAACAAGACACAGAGCTGATAAGCTTATTGAGGAATGGGCTCATGAGCAAGGGAAAGATATGATTGCTGATGGCATGAGTGACGAGCAATTGATTAATTTTATAAAGGAAAACCATATTCCATGTCCTAACTGTGGAAAGGAGAATTTCACAGATATACGTAAGTTTAATTTGATGTTTAAGACTTTCCAAGGTGTTACGGAGGATAATAAGTCTGAGATATATTTAAGGCCTGAGACAGCTCAAGGTATTTTTGTTAATTTCAAAAATGTGATGCGTACTACAAGGAGAAAGTTGCCAATGGGTATTGCTCAAATTGGTAAGGCTTTTAGAAATGAGATTACTCCTGGTAATTTCACATTCAGGACACGTGAATTTGAACAAATGGAGTTAGAATTTTTCTGTAAGCCAGGAACAGACTTAGAATGGCATCAATATTGGAAAGAGTTTTGCGAGAATTGGTTATTAAGTTTGGGTATGAAGAAAGAGAATATTCGTCTAAGAGACCACTCACCAGAGGAGTTGTCACATTACAGTAATGGAACAACAGATATTGAGTTTGCATTTCCTTTTGGCTGGGGAGAACTATGGGGGATTGCAGATAGAACAGATTACGACTTAAAACAGCATATGGAGCATTCAAAAGAGGATATGTCATACTTAGACCCAGAGACAAACGAAAAATATGTGCCATATTGTATTGAGCCATCACTTGGCTGCGATAGAGTTGCTCTTGCATTCCTTTGCAACGCATATGATGAGGAAGAAATTGCAGAAGGAGATGTGAGAACCGTATTACACTTGCATCCAGCTTTAGCACCATATAAAGTTGCTATACTTCCACTTTCTAAGAAGTTAAGTGAGAAGGCAGAAGAAGTATATGCAAGCTTGTCTAAAAAGTTTATGTGCGATTATGATGAGGCAGGAAGCATTGGAAAGAGATACAGGAGAGAGGACGAAATAGGTACGCCATATTGTGTTACAATCGACTTTGATACATTGGAAGATAATGCTGTAACTATTAGAGATAGGGATAGTATGGAGCAGGTTAGAGTTAAGATTGATGAGCTTGAGGCGTGGTTGGAGACAAAACTTGAATTCTAAACCTAAGAAGGGATTGATAAAAAATGGGAAACATAAAATACATTTTGAAAAGATTAAAAACCATGGATAAAAAGGCCATGTTTGAGAAAATAAACTCTATTCACGAAAAAACAGGAAAGTCAAAGATATACCTTTTATATGATATGCAAAGGTGTGCGAGGAAGTATGGCGCAGGCTATATGGACTATGACTTGTTTGAGATGTACAATTTAACACCTGAGCAAAGAGATACATATATTACAAGAGGAAGAAATAATGATATTGTGTCAAAATACAATGACAAGGCATATTTCCATATTTTTGAGAACAAAAATGAGTTCAACGAGCTTTTCAAAGATTATATAAAAAGAGACTGGATAATGGTTAAAGATACTCCAAAGGAAGATGTAATAGCTTTTATGGAAAAGCACCATGAGTTTATGGCAAAGCCTGTAGATGGTGGCTGCGGCCATGGTATTGAGAAAATGAACACAGCTGATTACCCTTCTTTGGATGCGGTGTATGATAGACTGGTTGAAGGAAATAATAATTTTGAACTTGAAGAAGTTATAAAGCAACATCCGGAAGTTAGCAAAATTTACCCAGATGCAATTAATACTGTAAGAGTTGTTACAATACTAAAAAATGGTGTGCCTCATGTTATATGTGCATATTTTAGAATTGGAAACGGCAAGTTTGTGGATAATTTCAATAGCGGAG